>NZ_JBFUHJ010000566.1:0-3196 GCF_056402455.1 Paenibacillus sp. P4_A7
CTGTAATCAATACTTTTACCTCCATTATATTTTAATAGTTAGGTTGAAAATATTGACATCTGCGCATAGTTCAGTCCCTTCATATTTGAAGTAGTTTCATTATACAAGAAGTTATAGGCTTCATCTACGCTTAATCCCCCAAAAGCCCACTTATCAATGCCGCTTCAACCTTTTTCATTATTTTCTGATTTACCAATATTTATAATATGGCTCACCGTAATATATCCAAACAGAAAGTGAAGTTTGACAACAAAATATACATTAGCATATAAAGTCAAAACCATTCCTAAAGAATGGATTGGATTTCTATCGTTTTCTTTACCTCAATGCAAGAAGCTAGTATGCAAGCAAGTCCAAATTTTTTTCAATTTCGATGTCAATAGCAAGACCCCACCCTTCGGGAATATTAGGTTTATTTATTAGATGGAGCATGGTCGCTACATCAGCAATCTTTGAATAGATATACCATTCTTTAGGTAAAGGTTCTTTTGCCTTACTGTTATAGCCTTCAAAAAAAGCGGAGATGGTTTCTGTACCAATATAACTTTCGACATTAGTTCTTGTCCTAAAAAATTTACCTATATCATAAAACACAGGTGCAGAAAAACTATACTCATAATCTATAAAACAGGTTTGCAACGAAGGGGTAACAATGATATTAGAAAAAATGAAATCACCATGAGAAAAAACATGTTTTGAAGCAACTTTTTTTAATGAATCTGCATTGCAGTTAATATAATGGAGGAATTTCTCTTTTGTTGAAGGTTTAATGTGTGTACCAGCAAATMCATTAAAAAGAGTGTGATACTGGCTCGTTATAGGTTCAAAATTTTCTTTAATACGTAAATTTTCATCAAGTAGTGCCATATGCGTGTATTCAGTTTGATGTAGCAATGCCAGAGAACTGCTAATACTGCGAACAACACTGTTAGGAAATCCATTGTTCTCGGTAATAAATTCTCCAAGAGTCAAACCTTCAATAAATTCCATGATTATGTAGGAGTTAGGAATTATTTGTTTGCTATTGTCAGAGAAATAAATCTCGGGGACTCGTATCATTGTTCTCGCATAGTTATACGCTGCGATTTCAAGTTGGCTGTGGTCATTGTTAAGTGGATAAATCCTTAACACATACTTTTTCGTATTGCCTTCTAGCTGTACAACATAATTGCTTGTACTCATACCCCTAGTTAACGGAGCAATGCTGTTAATGATTGCTTTTCGATTAAACGTTGTAACTAATGATTCTAACGTATCAGAGGCTAGGGTTTGAAATTCAAATAGTCTTTCATCTTTACCCAACTCTCTGCAACCTCCTTTTATTGCTAGATTGATGCCTTATGGCTTTATATTGTACGAGCTGGCCTGGGAAACCGAGTGGAGATCGTAGATTTCTTTTTTAATAATGAAATAAGAAAAACAAATCTATAATCACCTTAAAACCTATAGATGAGAACCTAAATACGAGCAATCTTCCGTTTCTCAATCTTATTTAGAGCCGGCTTATACACCCAGTAGATCAGCTCTGTTAAATTCACAATCCCTAACCCACGTTCCTCCTCTAAGAAGTACGTATTTGATCCCATATCACAATTCAAGCGAACCCCATCAAAGTAGATCCGTTCCACAGGGGTATGACCATGAACAACAGGTTTGTTTTGGGTCACGGTTAAAATGGCGTCCTTCCGAATGCTATAAAAATCCGACTCCGACATCCAAAGAATATCTCTGCTCTGCTTATGCAGTGACTCATGTGAATTTAAGCCAGCGTGAGTATAAACAAACTCGTAATCCTCGAAATACAGGGGTAAAGAAACCGCCCATTCAATATGGGCTTGCCGCTCCACCTCGTCAGAGAACGTCTTATTGAAACTTTCAATGGTTTCGTGACCACTTTTAATATTCTCCCTTACTTATACCTACTTAATATTTCTTCTGGAATATGACAATAATCATTTGGACATCTAGCTAATCTATCTTGATGTTCTTCTGCACTTCTCACATAGTTTGTGAGAGGTAATACTTCAACAACTATAAGGTCATAATCATTTCTCTCACTAAGAAACGACTTCGCCTCTTTTAAGTGTTCAGGCTTTTCACTATATACTCCTGTTCTGTATTTCTCGCCAACATCCTGTCCTTGTTTATTCAAACTGTATGGATCAATGATTTCAAATAAATATCCCATTAATACGCTGATCGTTACAACTGTCGGATCAAATCCTGTTTTTACACATTCGGCGTACCCATCATAATCACCCTCAAGTGTATGACTTGTTCCATTAGCTCTTCCTGCTTCTGTAAACTTAACTCCAGGTAAAGTTTTTATAAAAGCTTGTACTCCCCATAAACATCCACCTGCAAAATATACTACTTCCATATTGACTCTCCTCATCGTTTAAAAATCCCAAAAATCCATCACAAGTAAATAGGAGAAAAAACTGTAGTTACTAAGTCTACTACACATTAAAATAATGACAAATTTTCTTATTCCACATTATGGCCCGATTGTTGAACACAAATTAAACAACACTGTTCAACTAAACTGCCCGTTAGCTCAATGAGGCTGCTGTTTCATTGCGAAATTCATTCGTGTAAGCTTTGGAAAGGCAAAGACTTATTTTTTTCTCTTCATTATCAATAATATAACGTAGGAAGTTAACAGTAGTGTGCTTATTGTAACGAGTATGTTCCCTACATCTTTTCTAATTAAACCGATGACAAATGCAAGGATACCACTTGAAACCAATATATAGATTATTTCAATCACTCTTCTGGGTGCATTGATACTTTTAATAATCCGGTACAGGACAAAAAATATTAATCCACAATAAAATGAAAAAAGAATAATAAACATTGATTTCTCCTTTTCACTTCTTTTTAAATGTAAACGTGTATTAAACTACCCGTTAGCTTAAAATTGCCACTTGAGTCGAGAAAGCTTCTGTTATACTTCCATTTTTAGGTGTTACCTAAAACTCTCCTGCTGCATCACAGATCATGAATGTTAATCCATTCTTTCATGGTAGTTAGTTTAATGATCTGTCCAGAATTAATATTCATTCAGTGAAATTTTACGTCCATTCGAGTAAAGTCCTTCAATAACTCCTCTACACAAAATGAAATGAAATGTGTCACATCACTGTCACTAATATATTCATTATTAATCTTGGGATCATTGTCCTTAGAATAGAGC
>NZ_JBFUHJ010000567.1:0-3195 GCF_056402455.1 Paenibacillus sp. P4_A7
ATCCTGCGAATTAGTGAGTATATGTGAGATAAACCCTTAATACTGAGGGACGGGTAACGATAGTTGAATAAACGCGAAGAAACGGCAGCCAGGTCCATGGTTGCCGTTTTCTCAACTAACGGGCAGGATTCGTCAATAAAAAAGGGGATTTTTGTTTAATAAAGAATATAGAGTAAATTAATTATTTACAGTTTTAAGAATCCCCACACCGCGTGGCATCATTCTAATGAAACACCAAAAAAGGAGATGGATTCATGAAAACGGAACTAGTAGTGCAGATCGATGAACCGTGGCAAAGAGAGTCAGTGGAGAAAATCGCGCGCCGCTTTGAAGTATTGAACCCTGGAGCGAAAATAATTGTTAACGTTGTTCCTAGCGGCGAAATCCTTACAACCCTGTACTCGGGGGAATCCAATGCCGATCTTGTACAGTTGTTTAACGGAGACATCGTCGATTGCAGTAAGGAAGGACTATTGCTTGATCTGCGAGCGTGGCTGAGACAGAATCCTGAATTAGAAAGTTTGTTTCACCCTTCGATCTTCCGCCTGATACAGCCTGAAGGACGAGTTGCTGTGCTTCCATTAAGCGCTAGTATGAAAGGTATTTTCTATAACAAGCAATGGTTTAACAAGGTGGGTATTCCTTACCCACAAGAAGKTTGGACATGGAATGATTTTATGGAGATAGCGATTAGGCTACAGCGTGCGAATGTGCACAGAGAAGAATGTTTTGCAGCCCGAATCTCGTTTCACCACGAATATATTGGTCTTCTACTGCTCACAGCAGGGACAGATTGGTTCTCCCCCGATAAAAGAAGAGCCTCTGGTTACATAAACAATGCGGAAGCTGTGCAAGCTGTGCAATGGGCAGTTGATCTTGTCCGCAAACACCGAGTTGCACGGGCGACCCAAGAGTATTTTGCGAACGGCGACTTGATTCGTAACGAAGCCGGGATGATTCTAGATTATTACAATATGTTGCATGAAATCCAACCTCATTTGAAGGAAGATCTCGGTGTCGCGGGATTACCGCAATTTATCGATGGGCATAGGGTGAACGAGCCATGGGTTTGTGGGTTCGGCATTTCGGCCAAAACAGTTAACCCTGAATTAGCCTGGTCTTTCCTTTGTGAATTGACCTGTACCAACAATGAATTGACCCGGCTTGTGACGGAAGGGTCAATCGCTCCTCTTCGCTCTGTATATTCAGAGGTAAGTCATGACAGTGATCCTTTGCGTAATGCCATCTTGGCGGAACTCGAGAATAGTGTTCAACTTCCGATCTCGTCAGGTAACACAGCCCTGTATCAATTGTTGGACGATTATGTGAATCCTGCTTTGTCCCGTATTGTGTTCGAAGGTGCAGATRTTAAAGGGACGCTGGATGATTTAGCCATCGTGCTGGACGCTAAACTTCAAGAGCACTTTTCGGGATAATATGAAGAATTGAGTTCGAGTGAATGTGCAAAACAAATTATTGATTTTATTGAATCGAAAAAAGAGTTTACTGCATTCAAGAAATTAAGTATTAGGCGAGGAGGATAACAATGAAATACGATGAATTAATTAACTTATCTCCACTGCCTGGTTCAAAGTCTAAGGAGTTGCTTGACAATCCAGACAGGGGTTTTAGGCTAGAGGTTGCGACGGATGCAGAAGTCGACAAGAACCCATTTAAACCGGGGTTTGATAGGGGTATTGATTTTTTACAACATCAGTTTGATTACTATAAGGAAGACAAGCCAAAACTGGCGCAAACCTATTTCTACCTTTCGCAATATGAAGAAAAGATGATAGATGATAAAGGTTTTGAAACAATGCAGAGATTTCTTGATGAATTGCGGAAGCTAAAGCTGAAGGCTGTACTTCGATTTACATATGAAACTGACTTTGGTGGACCAAAGGCTCCAACTAACGAGTGGGCACTTAAGCATATGAAACAGCTTACTCCCTTTCTGGAAAAAAATAAGGATGTAATCCATGTCTATCAGGCCGGAATTATTGGTGCATGGGGGGAATGGCATAGCTCTAAGCACGAACTGAACGAGAAAGCAATACTAGAAGGGATAATGGACATGGTACCAGAGGGGATACAAGTCCAAGTACGATTGCCGATTTTTAAAAACTTAATTTCTAGTGATAATCCGCAGTATAACAGGATAGGGTTTCATGATGATTTCATAGTGATAGAACCCCATGTGTGGGATGCCGGTTTAAATCCTGCCTCCAAGCAGTACATTCAGATGGCTGAAGAATCTCCTTTTGTTCTTGTGGATGGAGAACTCCCGTGGGGTTCATGGTCACTCGAGGAGGAAGGTTGGCTAATCGATGRCTTTGGAACGATAAAGAGGCTTTCGGATCACCGCTATACTTCTCTAAGTCTAGTGCATAACTACAGGGAAAATGGTGATGAGATCAAATATTCGTTTACGAACTGGAAAGAGATAGATATTAATGAGGAATGGCTCATTCAGAATAAACTACATTTCTCTGAAGCGTGGTTTAGAAATGATAAGGGAGAAAGAGTGGGAAGAACCGTTTTTGAATACATCCGCGATCATCTTGGTTACAGGCTGGAAGCAACAAAGCTCGAAATCGGTCCCGAGGAAAAAGAAAGCGCTGCAATAGCAGTAAAGATTGATATTGTAAATCATGGATTTGCCGCTCCCATTGGACTTGAAACTAGCGAGTTAGTAATATTGAATAAAAAAGGAGAGGTGCTGCATTCGGTTTCAGTAGACTCTCCAGCAGAATGGCATCCTCATGCACCTAGTGACGATGAAAGAAAACAGCTTACGCATTCAATTATAGGAGAGTTACCAAATTCATGCTTAACAGAATCATGTATGCTAGGTTTGAGGATTTGTAATGCTAGTGGTGAGGGTGCCCGCCTTGCTAATGATATACAATTTGAGAATGGGATCAATATTCTCATAGCGTTGAATTGATTACTCTGTGCAGAGTCTATGAGGAGAAGTTTTATAAATGAAGGCATTGAATAAGCTGCCATCAAGACTCAATTTCAAAAAATAGACTTTGAATTAGCTCATGCTGAGATTGCATGAGCTAATTTGGCTTATCATTGTTATCTTGAACTGTGACAAGATGTTAATCGTTTGGAAGGAATTAGTAATTCTTGCTAGAATAAATATGAAGAGGATCAGGTAATAAATTTGTACACAAAAGGAGATAAAAC
>NZ_JBFUHJ010000568.1:0-3189 GCF_056402455.1 Paenibacillus sp. P4_A7
ACGAACGACTGAGGGAAGTGTTCGCTTTTGAATCCAGATACAGCAACACAGGCTATGTCGATTTCCATTTGCTTGTCCCGAATGGATTCGACGGTGATCGGACCGAAACCAGCAAACCATGTGGTCATCGCATCAATGAATTGATCGATAACCAAGTAAAAATATTTATTGCAATGGATTAACGTATCGTCTAGGTCAAACATTATTTGCTGTTTCATAACGCGCATCTCCTTAGTGAAACTTGAAACTGTATGATCAATCTACCGCAAAAGGAGGTGCTCCGTCAATGTGAGGGAGATATGGCGGGCGATGCAGCTAATCTCTACACAAAATGTTATGCATACTTAAGCTGTGATGCTGCCAATTGGTTTTTAATAAACGAAATACGCCTGCGTACGTAAAAATCTCTACTATCTCCCTTCAAATCTTTCGGGGTGATCACCTCCTCTGCAAGGTTATCGATAATGATAAGTCGTCCATCAACGTAAAACTTAAAAGTTAAGTCTCGCCAAGGATGTCCTTTCTCTACATAACGGAAATTTTCGCAGATGTTATTCATGGTGATCAGGCCTCCTTCAATGATTTGAATTCGATGATCAATAGAACGTTTGTTCTTATTTTTATTATACCAAACATTTGTTCGTGTGGAAACTGTTTTTTGTTTACCGTAAACTAGACTCATAGAAGCGATTGCTGCTAACAGAAGGAGCGCGGAAAATGATTAGAATAAAGCATTTAACCAAACAAATTCCTGGTGGACCTAAAGTTCTGAATGATATTAGCTTCGATGTTTATCCTGGTGAATTTATCGCTATAAAAGGGAGTAGCGGAAGTGGTAAGTCTACACTTCTCAGATGCCTTGCATTACAGGAGAATTGGAGCGATGGTAGTTACCAATTTGAAGGCAATGATGTGTTTAAGCAAGGCTTCACAGGAAAGATGAAAGTACGACGCGAAGTTGCTTATTTAGAAGAAAAACCATTTCTTTTTCCTAACAAGACGGGTTTGAAAAATGTGATTATCGGTTCTGTCTCACAAACTCCGGCTTGGCGCAGATGGACAGGCATGGTTCGGAATGATGACTATATGGGTGCTATGGACTTGATTGAGAAGCGCGGACTGCTTGAGAAAGCACACCAGAAGGCTAGCACACTGAGCGGTGGTGAGCGTCAACGGATGGCTGTCGCTAGAGCACTCGTTCACGGTGCGAAGGTTATTGCAGCTGATGAGCCTGTATCAGGTCTAGACCCGCATACAGCAGATCAGGTGCTGGGCGATTTGAAAGCGCTATGTAAGGAGCAAGGGGTAACCGTTATTGCTGTTATGCATCAAGGGGATTGGGCGGAACGATTCGCAGACCGCATAATTGGATTGAATCAAGGTAGAATTGTGCTGGATGTAAGCGGTAGAAGATTAACTGAACGAGAGAAAGCGCTGCTGTGAGCCGGATCGAGCTGCGGTTAATTGCGGAGGACGAGCTGGATGCAGCAATCAAGCTGGAGCAAAGCTGCTACACGCCTGAAACTGCGGCAACAATTAACGGCTTTAAATTTCGTCACAAGCAGTATAATTCATTCTTCTGGTCAGCTTGGATCGGCTCATCTTTAGTTGGAATTACAAACGGCGTTCGCACTCCCCAAATAAATTGCGGTGATGAGATGAAGGGTGAGCTCTCCGATGCGGTAAACGGAAGAAACTTTTGCGTTCTGACGGTTGCAGTCAGTCCTAACCATAGACGTCTTGGGATTGGATCACTATTATTGAGGAAGCTAGTAGAGCAGTGCGAGGCTAATGGGATTAATACCATAATACTGATGTGCGAAAAGCATTTGATTTCGTTCTACGAACGAGAGGAATTCAAACTCCTTGGTGTATCGTCATCGACTCATGGAGGAATCGTCTGGTATGAGATGAGCAGAAGCCTGCATATAATGGAGCATCTTACCGAATAGGAAGGTGTCTTCGACATGGCATTTCAATCACCAGTACTTGTTCAAACCGCTAAAGCGACTTTTCCAAAGGCGGATTTGGCGCTCCCCTATATCAGCGGCGGTCCGAGTGAGCGAGCGGACAAGATAATAAACGAGACCATTCTCAAAGAGACTCAATTGCTTGTAAACAACGCAGGCCCACTCGACGATCCAAGGGCTCAGATGATAGGTTATTATGAGCAGAAGACGAATCAAAAGGATATATTGAGTCTTTCACTTTTTAATTATGCCTATACTGGAGGAGCGCACGGTAATACGGTGCAGCATTCTCTTACTTTTAAACAGTCAACGGGCGAGACGTATACGCTTAAGCAATTGTTTAAGCCAGGGAGTAATTATGTAGATCGCTTAAATACCATCA
This sequence comes from Paenibacillus sp. P4_A7, assembly GCF_056402455.1. Classification (NCBI taxonomy): domain Bacteria; kingdom Bacillati; phylum Bacillota; class Bacilli; order Caryophanales; family Paenibacillaceae; genus Paenibacillus; species Paenibacillus sp. P4_A7. The sequence goes on from NZ_JBFUHJ010000568.1 coordinate 2,353, forward strand.
TTGCTGCACAGATTAAAGCACGAGCGATTGACACATTTGAACCTTTTAAGACGATTCGACCGGATCAGGACTACTATATAGCAGATCGAGCCCTTGTTATTTATTTTCAGCTTTATGAGTTGGTACCCTATGTGTTTGGCTTTTTGTATTTTCCTATTTCGGTCTATGAGCTTCAAGATATAATTAGTGAGGATGGTCCGCTTGGGCCAATGCTTGTTAATGATTAGATGACCTATTATATTCTTGTTTGTGCTATAGCTTTGCTGGCGTAAAGCTTTAAGGAGACGACCCAATGACTTATTTGCTCTTCCTTGTTCCAGCAGCTCTATTTGTTGCTGTGTCATACTTCGTTTATCACCGTTATAAAGTGGATAAGATGCAACAACAAAAAGCTTCAGCTGCTTCAGTATCAATGCCGACATTACCTGAGAATGATCATGTATACAGCACGATTACAACTTCCATGAAGACAGAAGATCAGCCTAGCACAACAAAAGTGATCAAGCGGGTCGGCGGGTCGAGACCAAATATTTTAGTCGTTGACGATCAACAACCTATTCGCATGCTGCTTACGGAACTTTTTTTAGGAGCCGGCTGTGATGTTTTTGAGGCTAAAAACGGTCATATTGCGTTGGAGCTTTTTGAAGCGAATCGAGTAGATTGTATATTGCTCGATCTGAAAATGCCGGATATGGATGGTCTTGAAGTGCTGCGTTCGATTCGAAAAATAAATAGTGCTGTGCCTGTCATTCTAATTAGCGCATACGTGGAACCTGACATCGTAGATGAGGCAACGAAGCTAGGCATCAATAAACGATTGTCCAAACCATTTGATAT
>NZ_JBFUHJ010000569.1:0-3169 GCF_056402455.1 Paenibacillus sp. P4_A7
TAGTTGTTAGGAATGAACCATATATTCGAACTACAACGATGGAGATTAACCCGGGCAAATGGCGCATTCTGCTTCAAAACTTGCATTTGAACTATAAGTCGGCACATATCGATGTAGGCCGCCCCATTGCGAAGGTGAATGTATTGACCGATTTCCCAGGTATACCTGTATTTCCAGATGGTTCGAAATTTAGTTTATATGTGCCGGGAAGAGGTATGGTTCTAGTGGAAGTTGACTTATTATGATGCAAAAAATATTTACGTTCAATGATGCATGGACGGCATGGCTGCAGGGCAGCAAGTTTCCGATCGCTTTCTTCGGGGACAGTACGGTTGACGGTGCGAATACGACAGATTGGGTTGGTAATACCATTGGAGTAGACAGCACCTCGCCAAACACGTTCTCGAAGAAACTGGAGGAACTGCTTCGCCAAGCTACCAAAAACGAGACATTACGCATTTACAACGCAGGATTTAGCGGAACCATTGCAAGCTGGGCGGTAACCGTCTTAGAAGAGCAGTTTGGGAAAGCCTCTGCTTATCATGATGTACAAATGATTGGGATCGGATTCGGTATTAATGACCGTAACGATCAGCTTTACTATGCGAACGAGAGGGCTTACAGAGACGGATTCAAAAGGTATATCAAACAAATTATTGACTGGTGCTACTCGAATAATATCCAACCGTTTCTGTTGACCACCCAAGCAATCGTTGAGCCTGGGGTACTGACTGAGTATACGGAAGCCTATCCGATGAGAACGAGTGAGCATATCGAATGTATAGCGAACGAAGTGAAAAGGGAACTGGCGGAAGAGTACCGACTCCAGATCATTGACATGAACAAATACACCGAAATGTTCTTATTGTATTCTTCTATCAGCACACATCGGATCATTTCTGATCGGCTGCACTTTGGGGACATCGGCCATATATACGAGGCGGAGGTACTCTTCGCCCACTTGTCCCCAAGAACAATCTTCGTAGATGACTACACTAAAATCGATTATTCCAGTCAAAAGATCAAGGACAGTGTGCCCGAAGATTGGCTGACAATGCCTGAGATACCGATGGACAGCTTCAAGGTTTATGTTGACTGCACGAAGGCGAACTCAAACGACATGATTATGATGTCTGCATGGGTTTTTGTTAGAGCAAAGCAGAAGCTTACTTTAAAGGCCTATAAAGGAAATTCATCGGACACTTATGTCAAAATAAATGGGGTTATCAAAGGTTTAATCGGTGCGGAAACTATCATCATCGGTGAATTAGAACTAGGATTGTATCTTTTGGAAGTATTCACAGGACAAACAAGTAAAGTAGACTTTAAAGGATTTATTTTCGAATAGACGAACGAAATCGAGGAGGTAGAACAAAATTGAGTATACAAACAGAAATAGGTAATCAAGCAAAAAGATCATCCTTAACGGTTTCCGGGGAATTCCCGATCGGTATTTTCGTAAACCCTGCTCCATCCGAGACCTCCGATGCTTCCTATGCAGATATCAGGGCTATGAATGCCAACTTTATCGTCGCGACTAATCTGTTGACTACCCCTGCTACGACGGACTGGGCATTGGAGAAAGCGGCAGCCAATGATCTGAAAATACTAGTGACTGACACGGGGATCCGCTGGATTCAGTCAGAATGGCTATCGCAAAATGACGATAAGGGACAGGGGCTATACCTTCGGAACGATAGCTTCATTGGTCAGACATTTACAACGCCTGATGTTGATGACTTAAGTATTATGATTCTTTCCTTTAAGAAACAAGGGGTATGGCCGGAAGGGGCAGCATTAACACTAAGTCTTTATAACTCTCCTAGTAAGGATACTCTTATTGTGAAATCAGAGCTTAAAGGGCCGTTCGAGAGTGATTATCCTGAGTTTGTACTAAGCGAGTTCCCTCCTGAAGCACATACAAGCTATTATTCCGTTGCTGCTAACACGACCTATTATATGGAACTGACAACGGACAGTGAGGTAGAGCTGGGCCCTTTTCTAACTAGTGAAACAGATGCTTACGCTGGTGGGAAAGCGTATGTGAATGGTGCACCTCTGCCTTATGATCTGTATTTTCAAATTACACTGAGAACGCCACATGGCGGAACTATATCGGCTTTTTCACCAACAGGCAGGCCATCGGATGATTATATCGAGAAGTTGGTCAATCATTACAAGGATCATCCGTCCGTGCTTGGCTATAACTTAATAGATGAGCCATTTGCTGAATTGTATCCTGCTATGAAAGAGACATCCGATCGAATTAAGGCGCTAGATCCGACTCGATTAATTTACACTAACCACTATGCACTAAACGACACGGGTCTTCATTATTTTGCCCTAGAGAATGGTCGCCCAATGGGGTATGAGGACTATATTAATGACTGGCTGGCAACCGACCCGGATATGCTCTCCTATGACTATTATCCGTATTTAGCGAGTGGTGTTGACGAGAAGGTCCACTATCAGACATTAGAGTTTTTACGTAAACAGTGTCTCTTAAATGACAAGGATTTGTGGGTCTATATTCAATCGGTGGCTTATGATACTTTCTTTATAGTCAAGCCTAATGAGAGTCAAATGAGATTTCAGGTGTATTCTTCCTTGGCTTACGGAGTCAAGGGATATGTCTACTTTACCTACGCGACGGAAGCTGGACCAGGACTAGAGGGTATTATGCATGATGGGCTTATCCTGCCGGATGGTTCGAAGAACGATACTTATGAATACGCCAAAAAGATAAACGGAGAAGTATTGAATTTGGGGTCGACGCTTCTGTCACTTACTTCGTTAGCTGTGTATCATACAGGAGATTTACCGCCATCAACTGAGGCTTTGCCATCTACATTTTTCTTGCAGCCTTCAAGCGCTGATGCGGAATCGTCTATGATCATCTCATATTTCGAGAATGAGGTCGGCAGAAAGTTTGTTATGGTCGTCAATAAGGATTTGGAAAATGAACGCAGCTACTCGTTTTCACTTGCAGATAGGCCGCAAACTATTCATGAGGTTAACAAAATGTCGGGTGAAGAAGTACCCGCAGCATATGAGCCTTCAACCGGAACATTAACCGTCAGCCTTCTGCCAGGAGAAGGTAAGCTTTATGGTCTGGAGAGCTGAAGATGGAAATGAACAAACCAAATGATAACTTATACATGGAAGATCC
>NZ_JBFUHJ010000570.1:0-3147 GCF_056402455.1 Paenibacillus sp. P4_A7
ATTCATGTACCGGCTGAATTCATGTACCGGCTGACATGTCTCTTGTATGCTTTGATGATTTGGGACCTTATTCCGAGATTGAGCCATTTCTGACCGTCGCAGCACAGCAAGCCTATCAATTCGGCTACATGGGTATGCAAATGCTGGTGGAACGAATTCAGGAACGTGAAGCATCTCTACCATGGAAGAAAATCGTATTGCCCGCTGACCTCATTATCCGCAAATCAGTTAATGAATGGCCTTCCTCCTAAACTCTGTTGGTGAGAGGCCATTCCATTTTCGGAATTGCTTAGTGAAAAACAAGGGATCATTATAACCAACAGAAGCTGCCACCTGAGCTACCGTTAGATCACCTTTAAGAAGCTCCTCTGCCTTTTTCATTCTCACTTTAAGTAAGTACTTCATCGGTGACAAGCCAGTCGCCTCTTTAAATAATCTAGTTAAATGTGCACGATGATAGCCTAAGCTTCTCGCAGTCTCTTCTATTGACAGCTGCTTTCCATACTGTAAGGAAAGCAGGCGAATCGCTTGATCAATTTGGCGAAAGGAGCGCGACGGCAGCATACTCCCCTCCTCAGCTTCCTTTTGATGCACCAGCCCGAGCTCGTAAAAAATCATTCTCAGCCAGGCAGAAGCCTCCATGTTACCAAGCGTGGGAAAATCCGTCCGCTTCAAGCTAGTGTTCAAACTCCGAAATAAACGGTTCATCGTATGCAACGAGCAGCCTTGTATATAAGCCCTATCCGGCGTTATGCCAATGGAAGATAGCGCGGTTTCAACGAGTTCTCCTGAGAAGCCTACCCACATATATTGCCAAGGATTACTCATGCTTGCTTCATATTTAACGAGAATATCCGGGAATATAATGAACGCATCCCCAGCTCCGCATTTATAACTTTCTCCTAAGGTTTCAAAAACGCCTTCCCCATCCAATACAATATGTATCAAATAATAATCGTGAACAGCTGGACCAATGAAATGCCCCATAACCGGTTGGGCCTTGCCGTTAAACAATACCGACATCTCACCTTTTAGAGGTGCTGCATTCACGTTTACCGTATAACTAAGATGCTGCTCCAACTTCACGCCTCCTATCCATTCATTCTCTTTATCATACTAAATGATGCAACATTACTCCATATATTGATTCGTTCTTTCCATATTCATTTCATAGCTCTCTCTATATACTAAAAGTGTCATCATAAAGTTACAGGAGGCTATTATATCATGTCTAAAATTACATTTATTGGAGCAGGCAGTAGCGTATTTGCCAAAAACATACTCGGTGACGTCATGCAAACTCCAGCGTTGCAGGGCTTTGAAATTGCTTTATTTGATATTGACCCGGTTCGACTAAATGATTCAGAGAAGATGCTGCTCAATTTGAAGCAGACTAGCGGAAGCACCTGTCAGATTAAAGCTTTCACTGATCGCAAGGAAGCTTTGCGCGGTGCAAAATACGTCATTAATGCCATACAAGTTGGTGGCTATGATCCATGCACAATTACCGATTTTGAAATTCCAAAAAAATACGGCTTGCGTCAAACCATTGCCGACACTGTTGGTATCGGTGGTCTTTTCCGAAACCTGCGTAYTATTCCTGTCATGATGGATTTTGCTAGAGATATTAACGAGGTTTGTCCAGACGCTCAATTCCTAAACTATACGAATCCAATGGCTGTTTTGACCAATGTTATGAACACGTACGGCGGAGTTAAAACCGTTGGCCTTTGTCATAGTGTACAGGTTTGCTTGCCAGATTTGTTTAAAAACTTAGAAATGGATCCGACTGGCGTTAAATATAAAATTGCGGGTATCAACCATATGGCTTGGCTTCTTGAAGCAAGCAAAGACGGTGTTGACCTATATCCTGAAATTAAACGCCGTGCTATCGAGAAGCAGAAAGAAAAGCATCATGATATGGTTCGTTTTGAGCTAATGCTTAAATTTGGATACTATATTACGGAATCGTCCGAGCATAATGCGGAATACCATCCTTACTTTATTAAACGCAACTATCCAGATCTAATCGAGCGCTTTAACATTCCGCTCGATGAATATCCTCGCCGCTGTATCAATCAAATTGAAGGCTGGAAAACAATGCGCGATTCACTCGTAAATGACCGTAATTTGGAGCATTGCCGCAGCCATGAATATGCTTCTTACATCCTAGAAGCGATGGAAACCAACAATCCGTTCAAAATTGGCGGCAACGTAATGAACACCGGCTTAATCACGAACCTGCCGAAGGAAGCTTGTGTCGAAGTGCCATGTCTCGTTGATGCGAGCGGAATTACACCAACCTACGTAGGAGATTTGCCACCGCAGCTTGCAGCACTAAATCGTACCAACATTAATACGCAACTACTTACGATCGAAGCGGCTATGACTCGTAAACGCGATCATATCTACCATGCTGCTATGCTTGATCCACATACATCCGCAGAGCTTTCGATGGATGACATCGTATCGATGTGTGATGACTTGATCGAAGCGCATGGTGATTGGCTGCCGAAATACGAATAAGCTTTTAGACTAGACGTCAATAAAAAAGGGTTGTTCAGCAGATCTAAGCAGATCGGCTCGAACTACCCTTTTTAGTTTGGAACTATGTAATAATAATGAAAGCTAAGCTACAAGCCTAACTCTTCATTTGTCGGACTTGACTGTATTTTATCCAATCAAATCCATATCAAATACGATGAATTTGTCCCACACTGTATTTCATCCAAGCTAATCGTCCATTCTGCAGCCAAACAGCCTCAAACCACCAATTAGATTGTATCTTTTCCATTCAAACACGTAGGACATTGAAATATCAGTGGTTTGATTGGACAGAATCCAATCAAGCTTCCCACTAAGAAAAAAGGCCATCTCACCAGCTCTCGCCAGTAAAACAGCCTGAATTTAGAAACACTTATCTCATTTTCAAATTATTTGTCATCACGCTTCAGCTGCAAGCTCTGCAAGAAAAGCTGAATGTGAGTATCCCAGTATCCCCATTCATGAGTTCCCGGCCCTTCTACATAGGTAAGTGGATATCCCGCTTCCAGACAAGCATCTCGAAATACGATATTGTCTTCGTACAAGAAGTCTTCGGTTCCACAGCACTGGAATAGCTCCGGCTTTGGCAAATCAAGCTTTGAT
>NZ_JBFUHJ010000571.1:0-3140 GCF_056402455.1 Paenibacillus sp. P4_A7
GCCAAGGATGAGGTGGTTCGACCATGAACATAGTAAATAAATTAACGATCAGACATTTGAAGCAAAATAAAAGACGTACGCTCGTTACAATGATTGGCGTCATCATTTCAGTCGCAATGGTAGCAGCTGTAGCAACGCTTGGCGTATCTTTTTTGGAATTAATGAAAAAGCAGGCGATTGCCAACGATGGAGAATGGCATGTTCTTTATCAGAACGTAAGTAAAGATCAGCTGGAAGCGATCAAAAACGATGAAGAAACAAAGAGCGTTGTGATCTCAAGAGATGTGGGCTACGCGAATTTAAAAGGCAGTCAAAATGATTTCAAGCCGTATTTGTTTATACAACAATATAATACCGCAGGATTTGAGCAGTTTCCGATTCAATTAAGCAAAGGCCGTCTTCCTCAAGCTGCCAATGAAGTCGTTATTTCAGAAGAAATAGCTTCGAATGCGAAGGTGGAATATGAAATTGGCGATACGTTGACACTTGATGTAGGGGAGCGGTTTCTGACTGAAGGTGAAACTAATAGTAAAGCATTTCAACAGAATGATTCTTTTCAAAACAAAACTAAAGATAGCGCAGGTGAAGCCTTAAAAATCAATGCTGCTGTAAGCTACACCATTGTTGGAGTTATCGAACGTCCGGTATGGGAATATGCATGGGCGCCAGGCTATACGATCATTTCCTATGTAGATGAAAGCTTAATCGGAGCAGAAGATACCGTCAATGCCACGGTTGTTTTAAATAAGGTCAAAAGCTCCTTATACACGCATGCGGCAAGTTTGGCAAAAGAAAACAAAATAGATGACATTTATTTTAACCATGACTTACTTCGTTACTATGGCATAACAAACAATGATGGACTGCGAGCGACATTATTTTCATTAAGCGCCATCATTATGGGAGTTATTATCGTTGGGTCAGTCTCATTAATCTATAATGCTTTTGCAATTTCCGTCTCTGAGCGGTCTCGTCATTTAGGCATGTTATCTAGTGTTGGTGCTACGAGAAGACAGAAGAGAAACTCAGTATTTTTTGAGGGGGCTATTATTGGTGCGATTAGTATCCCCATTGGAATCATTTGTGGTCTTATCGGGATTGGGATAACATTCTGGTTCATTAACTCCACTATCCAAGGAGCGCTCGGAGTATCAGAAAAGTTAACATTAGTCGTCACACCCTATTCCATTTTGATTGCATGTGCAGTTTCTATATTGACGATTTTCATATCTACTTATATCCCGGCAATACGTGCTTCCAAAATATCTGCTATTGATGCCATTAGGCAGTCAACAGATATTAAGCTTACGGGTAAGGCTGTGAAGACATCGAAGCTCATTCGTAAGATTTTCGGTATCGAAGCGGAAATTGGTTTGAAAAATTTAAAAAGAAACAAACGAAGATATCAAGCGACTGTATTTTCACTCGTCATTAGCATCGTTCTCTTTTTAGCCGTTTCTTATTTCACTGATAATTTAAAGAAATCACTTGAGCTGTCACAGAGTGGTATGAATTATGATATTCAAGTATCAACAGGGAGTAGAGAAATAAGTGATCGAGTATTTAACGCGATAACTACTCTGGATAATATAACGGAATATAGTGTCATGAAAGCAATATCAATGAACGCGTGGGTTCCTGAAGCAGAAATAGCTAAAGAATTGCAAGAACAGATAAAGGTAGATCCTACTCTCTTAAAGGATGGGAAATATCGTTACTATATTACTATCCATGCATTAGAAGAAAAAAACCTGCAAGCGTATGCCAACAAGGTGGGTGCAGACTATAAACAGCTTATTGATCCTGATCCGAAAAATTTGGCTGGCATTGTCATTGATACAATCCCTTATGAAGATGAAGTAGCAGGGAAGTATGTTGAAACTAAGGTGGTTCATAAAAAGCTTGGTGAAAGCATAGATTTGTTCGATGAAGTGTTCGATGAAGATGATAGTGAAACAGGATTAGAGAAGAATCATAAAAAGGTGAAAATCGCTCAATTAACAGACCAGTTTCCAATGGGAGTTAGTTCAGGGGGATTAGGAGCTATAAATATCATTGTATCTGAGCAAGTTATCGATCAGCTGATTGAGAATAAGGATAATAGTTATATCAATACAAGGCTTTACCTAAAAAGTACGAAACCAATGGCAACGCAGCAAGAGATCGAGGAGATGAAGGAGCCGGAAACTTATATTTACAATGTATATCAGGGCAGGCAGCAGGATGAACAGATGATTTTATTAATGTCTGTATTCACGTATGGATTTATCCTGCTTATTACGGCGATATCGATTGCAAATATATTTAATACAATCTCGACGAGTATTTCGCTGCGTAAACGAGAATTCGCTATGCTGAAATCTGTAGGCATGACACCAAAAGGGTTTAATAAAATGATGAATTACGAAAGTATTTTTTATGGAATAAAGTCATTGCTCTACGGGCTTCCGATCAGTATAGTCGTAATGTACCTCATTCACAGGTCATTGATGAACAGCTTTAGCTATCCGTTCGTACTTCCATGGACGAGTATAATATTTGTAATTGCTGCCGTTTTTGTTATTGTTAGTGCAGCTATGCTATATTCCAGCTCCAAAGTGAAAAAAGAAAATATTATCGATGCATTAAAGCAGGAGAGCATCTAGCGTGGGAGCTAATAGGGCGGTGACTAAGCACCAAGAGGTGCGACGGAAGGCGGATGTACTGAAGCAATTCGAAGCCTACGGTTATCAAGTCGCTTATTATTTACTCGAAGATGAAGCTCTAGCTATGCAAGCCGCTACTAAGGCTTTAATTGAACTTTTAAATGATGATGAGTTTTTTCGTGAAACACTACTTCACCAGAAACAGAAAACGAAGCGTATATTTATCAAGCATTCATTGCTGATAAAAAGATCGGTGTTATAACAAAGAGGCTATCCTACGTCAGCTAATTGCTGCAGGATAGCTTCTTTGTTAGTTTATCTAATAAGAATTTTAAATCTGATACTACTCAGCCATCTTCGTAAGAATCTCAGCGATAAAGTCCTCGTAGTCATTGTTATCTAATGAAAAGAGCTCTCCCCTTTTCTTCCGTGCATCTGGATGAAGCTCATCAATGGACTCCCACAAGAATACCTTCTTCATATTCTGTTCAATCT
>NZ_JBFUHJ010000572.1:0-3134 GCF_056402455.1 Paenibacillus sp. P4_A7
CGATATACCCATTCGACGCTGCAGTCATCAACGGCGTCCAGCCATAGCTGTCTTGCAAATTTGGATTTGCCCCCTGTTCAAGCAGCAAAACAACAGTCTCTTTACTATCATTGTACAAAGCAACTGTTAGAGCTGTTTCTTCATTTGTGAATTCTGCCAAATCTAGTTCAGCACCAGCCTCTATTAAGACTGCAGCAATAGCCTTGTCGTTATTTTGTGCGGCCCACATAAGCGCAGTCCAGCCCTCTTCATCCGACACATTTGGATCGCCTCCAGAATCCAGCAATTGTTGAACAAGCTCTAAATCGCCTTCTACAGCCGCATCTAACAACTTATCCTCGGATGACTCTAAGAAGGTTTCTGTTATCTTTGTAATATTATCAGCGAATATAATACCTATTGATGCCGCGCCTAAAATGACAAATACGATGGAAGTGACAACAATAATGCCCAATTTGGAGGTTTGAAACACAACTGGGGAGCTTATACCTGAATATTGTTGTATCGCATGAATACGTTTTGGCAATGGAGGATGTGTGGAGAGCCTTTCTGCTAACCAGACAAAAAAGCTCTTTTCTTGACTGCTCTGCATGACATACTCTTCTCGATCGACTCTTTTGTATAACGACTTACCAATCGCTAATATCATCAACCCATTCATAGCTGCCTCAGCATCCTCGGAATAATAGGTAGCCATCCGGTCACATGTATATTCACAAGCGCGCGAATAGGCCTCACCAATAAAAGGAAACCATAACGCAGGAAGGATGAACAATTGCTTGGTCAAATGATTCCGTTTAATATGAGCCAGTTCATGTGCGATAACAAAAGAAACCTCTTTGCTGCCGCCTGTTTGGATCAACTCGAATAAGTCCGAATAAAGCACAATCATATTACGCCCAAAGAAACGCGATGCGAAAGCGTTGAGAACACCGCTTGATTCCATAACGAATATGTCCGGCACCTTATAGAAGCCCATTCTGCTGCACTGTGCTTGGATCCCTTCAAAAACCTCTGGGAATTGCCGTTCTGAAATACGTACGCCATTTATTCGAATACTTGCCATCATTAGCGCTTGTGCAAGTAATGGAAGAATGACTATTATCGGTATAATAAACCATCCGATTATCGAAATAAATAAAGCAAAATACACTAAAATACTAAAAATTAGCGCAATAACATAATACCGATTCTCCTTCCGATGAATAAGTGACGGATCTGTGTAGTTCGGACTCAATTCATACAACCCCTTCTAAAAACAATACCAATAGTATACACGAATTCCCTTCTGGCGTGTAAAAAAAAAGAAGCTCCGGCTTATTAGCCTGGGAGCCCCTCTCCATTTTCAGTTTTCTATTGATCAGAGTCATCCCATTTTTTGGAATATGCTTTCTTCGTGATCCATAAGGTCATCCACGAAAGCAATACAACGATAACTCCAGAAACAACCCAAATTCCTACCGGAACACCCATCTACATTTGCCTCCCTTTATCTATTCCATCTATAATACAACATATTTTCGTTTAATTTCATCCAAACCGTTAACAATTTGGTACTTTTTCATTTATACTATTGTTATTTGGGAGGAGGCTGATCGAAATGAAGTTTAATTGGAACAATACCAACAATTAATTAGTGGTTGTTCATTAAGCAACCACACTATTTTAAGATAGGTGGTTAACTATGACACATCAAATATATCAACTAATAGAACGTCCCCCTACAGTAGTGGAGCATCAAACACTTTGGGAAGTTGTAGGTTGGGGAACCGTCAATATACAGGTGTCCGCACCATCCTTAGCAAATTCTATTTATGCTGTCGTAATCGCTTGTAATAATCAAATCATTGGCATGGGGCGAATAGTCGGCGATGGTGCTATGTACTATTATATACAAGATGTAGCCGTATTACCTGAGCATCAGAAACAAGGTTTAGGCAAGTTGATCATCGACAAGCTTCTGGCCTATATCTCTGCACATTGTGCCGGATCGGCTTTCGTCGGACTATTCGCTTCACATGGTAAAGAATCGTTCTACCAGCAGTTTGGATTTGAAAACCATGCGCCTGGCATGACTGGAATGTTTATCGTTCTTGATAAATAGCTCTTCTCTTATTTCCTATAATTTGCGAATTTGACTAATCAATACTTCCGATGTAATCCATTTGCGGAATACCAGAAACAGCACGTACGCTGGCAAGCTAAGCAGCGCTCCCATTTGTAGCAATAAAGGAACATTCTGCTCACCTGATTGCATGAGCTGCACAAACCTCATTACAGGAGAAAAAGCTTTTGGATCTGATATATACATCAAAGAAGGTAGATAAGAATTCCAAATGGACACGAATTGAAGGATACCGAGAGCCAGCAGCGGCTTCCATATTTTCGGAATGAAGATTGTAAAAAACGCTTCAAACTCCCCTCTGACGCCAGCCTCCGCCTCAGCTTTCAAAGCGCTGTATTTGCTATTAAAAATACTTTTTAAAACAAATACACTTACAAGATTGAAGAACCCCGTGAACAGCTGAGGAAATATCGTGTTTGTTATCCCCATATTGTGAAAAAACATGTACTCATTGACTGATCCCGTGCTCATTACCAATAAAACGATCAAGAACAACTTATATAACCAACGGCCAGGTAAAGCCTTTACGGTTAACGGATAAGCAAGAGTAACTGTGATAAGCAAGTAAATCAATACTGCTGCAAAATTAATGATTAGAAATAGAATAAGGTTCCCTATCGGGATCAGTTCAAATAATGATAGGCTCCCTTCTTCTTTGCCTGCTACAAAAGGGTATACAAAAAGGAAGTAGATCGGGAGAAGCGCTGCTAACGCGCACAATGCTGCAATAATGGTCCCTGCTATGCTGCGCCCTTTATTGTCAGCTTGAACATCGTCATTAGGCGAGAAGCTGCTAAATAGTTCACTAAAGAACGACCCTCTTACTATAAAATAAGCGGCTATCGTAAGTATCAATTGAAGAACAAACTGAATAACACCAGCTGCTGCACTCACACTGACTTGCATATTCAGTAAACCCATTCTGAAATTGTACGTATTAAGGACATCTCCGCTTTCATAAACTAAAGGGTTTAACAAGCTATGGATTAGCTCGGGGTCTGTAGAGAGT
>NZ_JBFUHJ010000573.1:0-3102 GCF_056402455.1 Paenibacillus sp. P4_A7
TCAATGTTTTATTTATATTCTGTTGCATTTATTAAATTACCGTTTAAATCGTAGAAATCTAAACAATAAGCCCAATCTTCATCCGCAAAATTAGCAATTTCGATATTTGCTTGCATCAACTTGTCCCGTAATGCGTGAGCATCATTTGTCTTAAAACATAAAACAGGCATTTTCTCTTCTCTTTTTATAAAATACATGTTCATGTTCGTACTATTATTCGTTCTCCATAAGAGAAATACGGGTCTAGCATCTTTTTCTGGCGTAAGACAAATAAAAGCCATATCATCATGATTGGGTCGACCTTGAAGATAAAAACCAAGGTGCGTGGTGTACCACTCGATAGATTGTTCCAAATCTAATACTGGAACTTGGATGTGGTCTAATGATTCTAGATATTTTTTGACCATTTTTTTGTCCCCAATCAACTATGATTGAACTTCTTCCAAATTTAATAAAATACCATATTTAACCAAAAAAATATCGTACATTCGTTCGTATGTAAATAACTATTGTACTAAACTGCCCGTTAGCTTAACACTGGTGCTGATAAGTAGTCCGAAGTTTACAATCTAGCATGATACTTTAATTCTATTACGTTATCTTAGAGTTCCGTAATCACTAATCTCAACTTTCCTACCATCTGGGTCAAAAAAAGCTATTTCCTTCCCACATCCACCTCTATCTTTAATACCATCAGTGGCCAGTTTCACACCATATGCTGCCATTCTTTCATACACTTCTTCAATATCTTTTACTTGAAATAAAATAACTGCATGATTATATCCGTCACTGTTGTTAAAATTCAATGTAAGTGTATCGTCTGATTGTATGAAAAATAATTCAGGTCMTCCATTAGGCGGGGCTAATACAACCATACCTGCATTAGGCTCAAGAGGTGCCATAGATGCTGCCTCTAATCCAAAAAGTTCACTGTAMCATTTTGCTGTTGTATACGGGTCCTTAGCAGGTAAATAGAGACAAAGGATACCTAGCAGTTTAGGTTCTATTTTTTTTATGATGCTGTCCTGTGTTTGCTCACTCACTTCTTCAACCACCTTTTCCAAAAAATAGAGATACTCGAATAGCATATCTTTATGAGAGTGCTTTGTAAACGCTTAATCCATCGAATTTCCCCGCTCTTTATCACGCATAACTGCCCGTTAGCTTAAAACTATTTTAACAATCTTTAATGAGGATTAGATATCCTTCTGAATCAGTTACGTGAAAGCTAGTTGTTTTCTCATAAGGGCAATAGTAAATTTCATCAACTCGGGCACCTTTGGATTGTAATGATTCGTGCGCGGCATTAATATCTGGGGAAAATAAGCTAAATACAGCATGAGTCGTCGGATTTTCCTTGTCCGATTCTATCAGCAATATTCGGGCACCATCCATATCTAATCCACCATTGGAATTTTTATTAATGCCTAGAACATCCGTGTACCAAACCATTGCTTGTTCATAATCACTAACATGAACATAAATTTCGGTTACTCGATTCGTGATAACGTTTGTTGAAGTTCCCATCAATATCCCCACCTCATTAGATTATAATTCCGCATATATCTAAATCATACAAAATTAAGCACTAAATGGATATATGTCGTTCATTTAACTAAACTGCCCGTTAGCGCAATGAGCATTTAGATTAATCCCCCATGTTGTCCTCCATGAAATATTTTAAGTATAAACTCTCTCTCTGGTACCTTCAGATCATTGTAAGTTTGTAAAAACTCTTTGTTATCATAAGGTACCTCCAATGATTTCATACTAATATCTTCATCTGTTATAGTTACAACCCCATATCTTGCATATGGAAGATGGTAACATCCTAGAGAACCTGGATTAAAGAAAGCCCTGCGATTGGAAACAAAATTATGAACAATATGGTGATGACCAAAACATACAAGTTGGTATACTGTTTCAGAATAGATTTGATCTAATCTCTCTATTGTTGGCTGTTTATCAATTGGTATAAACCATTGTTTATCATCCAGATGATAATGTGTAAATAACAGCTGTTTATCATCTACGGAATATAATAATTGCTTTGGCCATTTGGCCATAAATTCAATATATTCGGGTTTTATCCTATCGGCCAACCACTGATGATGTAGTCGTTCATTTTGATGCCCATTAGGTGCTTCCTCCTGATTGTAGGCAGCAATAACTGCTAAATCATGATTACCGATAACGTAAGAAATATCTTCTCTTTGAATAACCTTTTCAAAGACCTCGTTTGATTCTGGGCCAATCCCCACGACATCACCCAAGCAGAAAATGTGATCAATATCTTTATTTGAGATGTCTTTTAGAACTGCTTCAAGTGCAGGGCTATTACCATGAATATCAGTAATAATCACAAAAGTATTTTTCAACTCATCCACGTCCTTATGCATTTCTCCCTTAATATATTCGAGATGTTATTGAGCAAACCTGCCCGTTAGTTGAACAAAGGCTGCCGAAAACGGCAGCCTTTGTTATGTTCTCTTCAGCAATTTTTATTTCCCGAACCAAACCCTATTACGTATCCATCCAAGTCTCGAACTGAGAAGTCCTTCCAAGACCCCCAGTCATGTTCGGTTATCTTTGGTTCGGAGACAATAATTGCACCATTTGTTTTAAGTTCAAGATAAAAGGCATCAAGTTCGTCATGAGTTCTGACATAAGCATATGTATTCCAAGTTCCTTTATTAGGTCTAACATCTTTAATATCTTTTGCTTGAATTAATTTAAAACCTAAACCGAAATTATCTCGAATTGCCCAGTGTTCGTTGACTTCACATCCCAAGGTATCTTCATAATATTTCATTGATTTTTCCAAATCTGAAACTAACAATACAGTAAGGGAATTTTCAATTTTCGCTTTGACTTTTTCCGCCACTACTTAACCACTCCCAYTTTGGAAAATATACCCATATAAAATATAACGAATATACGTTCGATTGTAAAGAACAATTTCACTGAAAATCACTAAAGTAATCTGCCCGTTAGCTTAACGGAAAATGATACTATTCCCAATGGTGTCTATTAAACTGTATGCTATCATAATTCTTCAATTAACCATTTTAATTCTGTGTCCCCGAGACATCGGTACATGGC
>NZ_JBFUHJ010000574.1:0-3100 GCF_056402455.1 Paenibacillus sp. P4_A7
CGTTTGTACTGTAGTTATATTAGCCCAGATTGAATACGGAGGAACATGGGATGGATAAAGCATGGACGTAAGAGGTACGAGAGTCAACACAATGGTCAACTCTCGGTAGCATCACAGCATTGATCGCAAACTTTTGACACAAAAAAATACACCCCAAAAAGCTAAGAATATCTAGCCAGAGTAAAAAGCGAAGAACTGGATATAATCGAAGGCTTGCTCCGCAACCTGGGCAGTTTTGTGCGCTTGTCCTGAATTATGAAAGCACCATAATCAACTGTCACCATGACTTACACAACCACATCTTCAGGGAGGTAAGAACATTTAAGTATTCGTACAGCCCTTACATAGTATTGACAAACCGCTCCAGGTTATTGCCGACTACAAACAAATGTGCTCGGTTTTCGAATTCGCTGCGGTCAAGCGGCAATGGCAACTGTTTGTGATATTCACGAATGCGTAGTAAATCCTCATAAAGCTGTTTACCCTGTTGTGAATCACAGAATTCGTTGCTTAATTTAAGAAGGAACTCCCCTATCCGAACCCCTTGCCCTGTCTGGGAAGTAATATGCGAAATAGATTCCAGCATACGTTCCAATAGATCCAATTGCTTCTGTTTATTTTCAAAAAAGATCAAGTAATTGTTTTTTGTTTGCTTTTTATTGTTTTCCGAATCGAGCTGCGCCATCCCTATCGAATGACGAAGCAAATCAGAGAGCGTCAGCAATTCCTTGCCATCCCACAAAGTAAAGTCATCTAGTAGATAGATTGCGTATTCGTTAAGAATTTTCGCAATCAATTGGCTGCTTTGTTGTTTTAAGGCATCGAGCTGCTTATCGATACTCGGCATATACCAGTTGACAAGTAGCGCAGTGCCTAGCCCGATAAGTACAACCAGAAATTCATTAAGATAGAATGCTGCTTCCATCTGCCCGTGCATATATACATGCATCATAATAACCGAGCTGCTGGAAATGCCCGCCTGAATGTGCAGCGCGACGCATAACGGGATAAGCAACAGCAGTAGTACAAGCAAGCTGTAGGGCATATAGCCCAGCAACTCGAACAGTACGCTGGAAACAAACAGGGCGAGCATACAAGCGTAAAATCTACTTAATGCTGCGTTTATGGACTGTCTTCGCGACTTCTGAATACATAGGAGTGTCAGGACGCCAGCAGCTGAATAATATTCGAGCCCAAGTGAGTGGGCGATAAGAACCGAAATACTGACCCCGATTGCAGTTTTGATGGTACGGTATCCAAAAATTTTAGCTACTCTCACTAATTTCTCCACCTGATTTCCTTGATGATAGTGAAATTATACTAAAGTATGAGTTCAAATGTAAGCTAAACTCATGACACTTCATGTCTAAATACAATACTCATGCAGACTATCGAGATATTTATTCTCCCTCGGTACGATATAGTTTTCTCAAGAATGCTCGCTAATCAGCTGCTTCTTTTGCATATTAGGAACGAGAAGTGAGTATAGATCGAATATAAAGAAGAGAAGTATTATCTGAGAGTAGCTAATGCGAAATCCCCTTCATTTTATAAAGACAATCGTACATTTCATCGAGATTTATCATTCAAATCGAAAAATCCTAGTTTACATGCTGAACATCGTATGGCTTAAATTTATTTAATTAATTTAATCAAAAAGTTTTATTAGGGGGAAGGTGAAATTTATGTCCATTAACACCAATACACGCAGAACGCCACGCTCGACAAGAAGTAAGTTCCTTACAGCGCTCGTTCGTGATAAGTACTTGCATCTGTTGGTACTTCCTACAATCATCTTTTTCATTATTTTTAGTTATGTTCCTATGTACGGTTTAACGATCGCCTTTAAAGATTATTCCTTTATGAAAGGGATTCTGGAAAGCCCATGGGTAGGATTCAAGCATTTTGAAGCTTTTTTTGATTCAATATTCTTCTGGCGGCTTATTAAAAATACGGTCCTTCTCAGTGTTCAGGCATTAATCTTTGCTTTCCCTGTTCCGATCATCTTCGCTTTGCTCCTTAATGAGGTTCGAGTTAAGTGGTTTCGCAATACGATTCAAACCATAAGTTATTTTCCACATTTTGTTTCGATCGTGATTGTAGTAGGGATGCTGCATATCCTTTTGTCTCCTGAAAGCGGGATTATCAATGTCCTGTTAGGTCAATTAGGCATGGAGCCGATTGCTTTTATGCAAACCAGTGAGTGGTTCCGTCCTTTATACATCATTTCCGATATATGGCAAGGATTTGGATGGGCCTCGATCATCTATCTGGCGGCACTTACAGGGGTGTCTCCCGAATTGTACGAAGCGGCACAAATTGACGGTGCAAGTCGTTTTCAACAGGTGTGGCATGTATCTATCCCGGCGATTGCACCAACGATCATCATTTTGTTCATATTGAATGTAGGCGGCATTATGAATGTGGGCTATGAAAAGATATTGCTGATGTACAATCCAGGTATTTACGAAGTGTCCGATGTGATTTCAACTTATGTTTATCGGAAGTCGATACTGGGAGGGGAGTTCAGTTTTGGCACAGCAATCGGTTTTTTTAACAATGTCATTAATTTCGCCCTAATTGTTACAGTCAACTATATAAGCAAGAAAGTGTCCAGTGTGTCACTTTGGTGAAAATTCGCGTCATTTGATCTAATTCATTACATTCAAAAGGGGGGAGTATTCATATGCACATCCGTAAAAGTGTAAGTGAAAAGATATTCGACTACGGCAATATTGTATGTTTAGCCATTCTTGCATTCGCAACTGCCTATCCAATGTTATTCATATTGGCCAGCTCCTTCAGTGACTACCAAGCCATTTTGCGCAAAGAGATATTCCTTCTACCGAAAGGATTTACCTTAGAGGGCTACAAAGATATTTTTTCCGATGGACAGATATTCAAAGCTTATTACAATACACTCTGGTATACCTTTGTTGGGACTTTCATCAATCTGCTGCTAACTCTTTCGGCGGCCTATGCCTTGTCGCGGAAATATTATTCTCTTCGGTCTCCAGTCATGTTTATTATAGCGGTCACGATGTTTTTTGGAGGAGGGATGATCCCGAATTTCTTGCTCATAAATTGGCTGGGACTGTAT
>NZ_JBFUHJ010000575.1:0-3094 GCF_056402455.1 Paenibacillus sp. P4_A7
GGTATTGAAGAAGCAGATAATCCTGATCCTGGTCGCTTCGGGATGGAGGACGCAGGTGTGTACATTGCCAATAACGAAGGGATTGCGGATCAATTGTACACGAATAAMTTTCTGGTCATGAACAGCTGGGAAGCATGGAAAGCAACGGGGAACCCAGCTTACAGAAAGCTGTATGATCAGGTTTCTACGTTCATGAGCAGCATTCAAATCCAGAGTGGGGACAACCGTTATGACGGGGGATGGATGCGCGCTTTCGATTTGAACAAAGGCGAATATTTCGGCAATAACGGCGACACGGGGTGGGGTCCGTATTGCATGGAGAGCGGATGGACGAATGCGATTACGTCAGCAGGTCTGCTGCTCGGACTGTTGKATGAGAGCTTATATGATTGAAGGAGGCTGGAGAAAACGACATGATGAGAGTGGAACAGATGACGCTGGAGGAGAAGGTAGGGCAATTATTTACCTTTTATTATAAAGAAGTAGAGTACACCGAGATGGCTGAGCTGCTCGTTTCGGAGCTTAAGGCGGGTGGATTGTTTCTGGACATGGAATGTCTGGACAATCCGGAGCAGGTGCATCGTTTGACATCGAATATGCAGCAGCTCGCAACGACGTCAGGAAGCGGTATTCCGTTGTTCATTGCAGCTGACCTCGTTGCTGGAGCGGGTTGCAAGCTAGCTCGCGGCGGCGCGGTTTATTTTCCGAAGAATAAAGCAATCGGGGAAGCAAATGATGAACGGCTAGCCTACGAAAGCAGTAGAATAACTGCTGAAGAGTCGCTTGCAATGGGTATCAACTTCAACTATAGTCCTGTCGTTGACATTAACAATAATGCAGATAATCCCGTTATTGGTACCCATTCCTTCGGGGAAACGACCGACATCGTGTCGCGTATGGGGACCGCTATCATTCAGGGTTACCAAGAGTACGGAATGATTGCGACAGCCAAGCATTTCCCAGGCCATGGAGACACGAATGTCGATTCGCATCTCGCCCTTCCGGTATTGGGGTTTGACCGGTATCGACTCGAAAATTTCGAGCTCGTTCCATTTCGTAGGGCGATTGATGCCGGGGTCGATGCGATAATGGTCGGTCACATCGCGGTGCCAGCGATGGATGGTAGCTTGCTGCCTGCATCATTATCCAGACCCATGATCACGGAGCTGCTGCGGGAGAAAATGGAGTATAAAGGTCTTATTGTGACAGACGGAATGTCGATGAAGGGCGTAACCGCAATATTTACGCAAGCACGCGCGTGCGTCATGGCGCTGCTTGCGGGAGCTGATATTTTGCTAGCAGATGCGCGGGATATCAATGAGGCGCGAGTCATATTCAATGCGGTTATAAATGCGGTACGCTCTGGGGAATTGACTGAGGAGCGAATAAACGAATCAGTAATTCGTATTATACGGGCGAAGAACAAATACAACCTACTGACCGAACAATTTAAGCTGAACCCGTTTGATGAAAGTGTACTGGACCAGCCGTCCTCGAAGCAGGTAAGCAGGGAACTTGCGGCGAAGGCTCTACGCCGTCACGGCTCAACTGCTCGCTGGACTCAAATTCACAAGGCGTTGGAAGCTGGGGACCGATGGAAATTAATATGCGAGACCTCCCTAGACGTTTTTGCGGATAAGTGTGTGTCAAGCGGTTTTGTTTCTGAAGTTCAAAGTATAGCGTCGTATGAGCAACTTACGGCAGCGCTATTACAGGATAATGAGCAGCAAGCACTCCTTATCGGCATTACTTACAATAAACGAATGCGAAGCGATGTATTGGAAGGGCTGGAGCGTTTTGCGGCCAGCCGCAATCAGCCAGTTATGCTATGCCACTTCGGTTCTCCCTACGATGCGGAGTGGTTTAAGGATATGCCGGCATTGCTGCTTCATGACCGTGCGCCAGCTTTGCAGGAAGAAGCTGCTAACTACATTCACGAGGAGATGACTCGTTAAAATGGAAACTATTAAACAGGCGGATATCGTCATTATTGGTGGAAGCACGGGCGGCTGTGCAGCTGCACTTGCTGCCGCGCGTTTGGGTAAAAAGGTTATTATGACGGAGGAGACGGATTGGATTGGCGGTCAATTGACAAGTCAGGCAGTGCCACCCGACGAGCATCCATGGATCGAGCAATTCGGCAGTACGGCCAGTTACCGGGAGTTTCGCAGCCGGGTAAGGCAGTACTATAAACAAAACTTTCCGCTTCGCTCCGAAGCGCAAGCAAAGCTCTACTTTAATCCTGGCAATTCAATCGTTAGCAATATTACGCATGAGCCGAGAGTTGCTCTTGCCGTATTGCGAGATATGCTGTCTCCATTTGTTCATGCGGGCACCCTTATAATAATGGAAAATCATAAGCCCTTTCGCGTGGAGACAGACGGTGACTATATTCGTTCCGTTCATGTGCGCAGTAAGCTAAACGGAGATGTCACAGTACTGACTGCTCCTTATTTCTTAGACGCGACGGATGAAGGCGACCTTCTGCCGTTGTCGGGAACGGAATATGTAACTGGAGCGGAATCGGCAGAGGATACCGGGGAGCCGCATGCGCTCGCAGGTGCGGCGGATCCGCATGAAATGCAGGCGATTACTTGGTGTTACGCGGTCGATCATATCGAAGGCGCCGACTATACCATTGCCAAGCCGCAGCAATATGATTTCTGGAAGCAGTATAAAGCCGACTTTTGGCCAGACCAGCAGCTTAGCTGGATGGGTCTCGTTCCGCATACACTGGAGCCAGTCAAATATAGTTTTTTTCCAGATGGTAAATCGTTCTCGTTATGGAAGTATAGACGAATCATTGATCGCTCTCAGTTTGAGGACGGGACGTTTTCCAGCGACATTACATTAGTGAATTGGCCACAAAATGATTATTGGTTAGGGCCGATTATTGATGTGGAGGAAGCTGAGAGGGAGAAGCATCTTGAAAGCTCACGTCAGCTTAGCTTGTCTTTGCTATATTGGATGCAGACGGAAGCGCCTCGTCCATGCGGCAAAGCGGGGTATCCAGGGCTGCGGCTGCGCGGTGACGTAACTGGAACGCTAGATGGTTTGGCCAAAAGTCCTTACATTCGCGAATCAAGGAGAATCC
>NZ_JBFUHJ010000576.1:0-3089 GCF_056402455.1 Paenibacillus sp. P4_A7
ACTTCTTCTCTGATGTTCCGCCAAGAGTTAAGCTGGAGGATAATATTGTTGTTGTTCTTGCGCCGCTCACTGGGGATGATAGAGTTCCTTTTAATACCAGTGACGTTGACAACTCAAACTACAATCACAGACTTAAATTATTAACATGGTTGGATAAAACGAAAAATTTGGTCATGTATAATTACTATGGGTCTTTTCTCTCCAATACTTATGAGAGACYGATTGCTGAGAAAGTGCAAGCAGATATGCAATATTACAGTGAACTGGGAATAACAGGTGTAATGCCAGAAGGTGTTATTGACGCGAGAATTCCGAATTGGTCCATTAATGCTCTGCAATTTTGGTTATTCCAAAAGCTAATGTGGAACCCGGATGCTGATATTGAACAATTGAAATCGGATTATATCAGGAAAGCCTATGGCGCCGCAGCAGATTCGATGAGAACGTATTATGACCTTATTGAACAGGGATGGAATAAGTATGATGATCCAATCGGCTACAATACAAGCACGAATACGTACATTGGGAAGTATATCATCAAAGCAGGGATCAAGGATGCTGCTCAGCAGGCTTTGAATCAGGCATGGGCATTGGCAGACGATAAAGAAAAGGCGAGAATCGCACCGATCAAAACAACTTTTGAAAAGATGGTTCTTGAGATTACTGAACTTCCTTATCTGGAGGCTCATGCAGTGAAAACAACTACTGCCAAAGAGGATATTATAAGTGTCAAAGATTTTAGTCAAGGTCCATGGGCAGCAGCTACACCAATCACGGAGTTTTATGTGATGAGCTCAAAAAATCCTGCACCAGTGCAGACGAAGGTACGCTTATTATGGGATAATAAGAATCTGTATGTAGGCTATGAAAACTTCGATGATAACATCTCGAATATCGTGACTAGTGACGTTGGTCAAAACGAATGGTGGACGGGTGGACCGGATGATGATAATGAAACGTTTATTACAGGACATCCTGCTGCTGCGAGCTATTATGTATTTTTTAACAACTCGAAAGCAATGAAGTTCGAATATAGCGGCCCTAAGCAGAATAGCGGGTATAGCGGAGAATGGGAAGCATACACTTCGGTAGGAACGGACCGTTGGATGACGATTCAGGTTATTCCATTTGAAAGCATCAATGTTGATCTTTCAATAACTAAGACGTTGCAAGGCTACTTCTTTAGAACCTATCATAAAACTGGATTTTATGGCTGGGGTGTTGGATCGGTGTGGAGTTCATCGGACTTCCACCCAATTCTACTCGAAGAATAACTGATTTAGACAGCTAGTATAAGACTTTTACAAGGAAGCTCTCCAATTTTATCAGACAAACGATGAGTTTGTTTATGATGAAAGTGGGGAGCTTTTTTGCAATGAACATTTACAGAAAGAAAGGCGACCGCTACCCGGTTGAATACCGAGAAGAGATCGCCTTTTAGTCAAGTGCCGCAAGATAGTCTTTCTCTTTGCGGTCGATTATTGTTGTTGCTTCAGCATCAGAGGGAAAGCTTTGCTATAGATCCAATGCCCGTAATCGTTTGGATGGTTGATGTTGTTCAGCAGCAGGCTCTCGTGCGTCTTGCCCGCGGCGAGCTCAGCAGTCCATATGGCATGTGCGTCTGAGACACCGATTCCGTATTCATCGCCCAAACGGCGAATGACGTTGGCATATAGGGCGGTTTTGCCACTCGTATGCTGCCAATTCGGATTGGGCTCGCATGGTGTAACGAGAACGATATCGGTATCGCCGGCATTGCGGATCGCATCGATCATGTACCGAAGGTTTTTTTCGAAGTTTTCCAGAGTCGTCGTATTTCCGCGTTCCTGCTTGTTCTGATCGTTCATGCCATAACCGATCGAGACCAAATCCGGGTTGAGGGGAACAACGTCATTGTCCACTCGGCTTGCGCCTCCGCTAGTATCTTCGCCTCCGATCGCTTTGTTGACGATGCGGATGCGGCCTGTTGGATATAACCCCAGTAGCGTGTCCGTGAATCTGCCGAAATACGCCAAGCTTTCTTCGCTGGCTTCCCCGCCCGTACTGATACTGTCCCCATAGACGACGTAGACGGCTTCTTCTCCCGCCTTCAGCTTGCTGATCAATCGATCAAACAATCCCGAACGTTCGATTTCTGAGGTCGTCAGTTTTTCACCTTCCGTCAAGGACTCCGTTGAGTAATCCACGTAGACGGTGTAAGCTTGATTGCTGAAGTCAGGATAGCGATTGTGATCGAACCCGTGTATCCCGTACATCGGATGAAGTGTTCCATCAGGAATTCGGCTGCCGTTCGCTCGGCGAATCGTGCCTTGCGTATAGTCGACGATAAAGTCCTTGCCTTCCTCGTAATGAATCGTATCTACGAGGTCGATTCTCGAGCGGCTTCGCATAGCAATGGACTCTCCCGCCAGCGGTTTGTACCGCAGGGGCAAGGCCTCTTCTTTCATGAATACGAATGCTTCCGCTTGTTGTTTGTTCGCCATCGAACGAATTCACTCCCCAATTAGGCTGGATACCCTGAATCTTTTCCTGTTACCATTCAAGAACGATACCCAGAAAAAATTCGGGTTTGTCCATGATGATGCGCCATGYTTTTTCCGCGTCTTCCGCCTTCATTCTGTGAGTGATCAGAGGCGTCGTTTGCAGCCAGCCATCGCGTATACCGATAAGAGTATCGTCCATCCGCTGTTTTGTCCACCCAGAAGGGCTATGCAGCGTGATTTCCTGCGCTCGAAGTTCCTGGATATCGACCATTCCCGAAGCGCCGAGAAAACCGGCCGATACAAGGTGGCTATCTAGTTTCATCGCCGGTTTCAGCTCTCGGAACGTATCCATGGCGCCGACCGTGTCGACGACGATGGCAATGTCCGAACGATCGCCGATCCAATCCGCTAGTGCGTTCTTTTTCAAATTAAAGGAGCCAATCGGTGCAGGAAGCAGTTCTAATCTTTGGTCGTGTCTGCCTAGCACTGTCACATCCGCCCCCCTATGAGCGAGCGTCTGTGCGGCCCATTGACCGACCATGACGTCACAGATTACCAAATCAATATCACCAGGAGTTACAGCTGGACGAACGCCGCAATTGTAAC
>NZ_JBFUHJ010000577.1:0-3087 GCF_056402455.1 Paenibacillus sp. P4_A7
GTTTCACACTTATAATAGGCTTATAATTCACGCGAAACTTTGCTTTGCCGCAAGGACGGCGACAGCCGTTTACGCTTGTGTGTTGTGGTTAATAAGGAAATAGGTTCAATTCGATTCATATGGAATAAATTTCATTATATTAGTCAACAATGAAAAGGAATATATAGCCATAACGTGCCATCTAAAATTTAAGCATTTGTTTAGACAGCCATCAAAAAATTTGAGGAGTGAATTTCTGTTGAAAAATCGTTCTTTCAAGCTGTTTTTACTCATGATCACGCTTGCGCTTGTGTTGCCTTCGGTGATTTTCGCTAAAGAGCCTGCTCCCGCACCGAACAATCAACCTTCATCGCTGAGCCTTGCTCCTTCAGCGCGTTCGGCTATTCTTATGGACGCTGACAGCGGAACTGTGATTTTTGAGAAAAACAGTCATGACCAGTTGCCGCCAGCCAGCATTACAAAAGTAATGACGATGCTGCTTATTATGGAGGCGCTAGATGACGGTCATCTAAAATTGACCGATAAAGTTCGAACGAGTGAATATGCCGCTTCTATGGGTGGCTCGCAAATATTTCTAGAAGCTGGCGAAGAAATGTCAGTGGAAGAAATGCTCAAAGGAATTGCTCTTGCATCTGGAAATGATGCCTCTGTTGCAATGGCTGAGAAATTAGCCGGGACGGAACAACAATTCGTCTCCAAGATGAATGAGAGAGCCAAACAATTAGGTATGAATGATACACAATTCATGAATCCAAACGGCTTACCTGTAGCGGGTCATTTCTCATCAGCACATGATATTGCCATCATGTCTAAGGAGCTTCTTAAACATTCTGAAGTGACAAAATACACCGGCTTATATCAGGATTATTTACGCAAAACGTCGGAGAAGCCTTTTTGGCTAGTAAATACGAATAAACTTGTTCGGTTCTATAGCGGAGCCGACGGATTAAAGACGGGTTTCACCACCGAGGCAAAATATTGCTTATCCGCAACGGCAAAGCGCGATAATATGCGAGTTATTGCTGTTGTAATGGGTGAACCGAATACAAAGACGAGAAATGCGGAAGTTTCACAAATGTTCGATTATACATTTGCTCAATATATGAATCACTCCATTATTAAAGAAGGTGATTCGATGGGAACAGTAACGATTGAAAAAGGGACAACGGTCAACCTTCCGTTAGTTGCAAAGCATCCCTATAGCGTTCTACTCAAAAAAGGCAGCCAGACACAAGATATACGGTATGAGTTGAAAATGAACGGTCCGCTAAAGGCTCCGGTTCAAATTGGACAGTCTATTGGAAAGCTGGTCGTTTATCAAGGAGATCAAGTGCTGAAGGAATTTGAAGTTGATGCTCCGATTTCTGTTGATAGAGCGGGCTGGTGGAAAATGGTGAAACGATCATTTTCAGGTTTGTTTACTTAGCTCATTTTTTGAAAGATCCACGGTCGAGATGTACTCGTATTTTGTCAGTTGATAGCGCTATGCTTCTAGTTTTGTCGGCGGGCAGGAAACGGCAAACGTTTCATAGAATAGCTAGATCTAACACGGCAAGTGCAAGCAGCTGAATCAGTGGAGGAGTTGATTAGCTTAATGAGTCTGCAAGCAGAATTGGAGCATTACCGTAATGTGCTGATCGTGCGCCTTAGAGGCGAGCTAGATCATCATACAGCCGATGTTGTTCGCTTTAAGATGGAGGATGCCATTCTTCGAGGCAACTGTGACCATGTCATTTTAAGCCTTAAGGAATTGCAATTCATGGACAGCTCTGGTCTAGGTGTTATTCTAGGGCGCTACAAGCAAGTGAAGAGTAAAGGTGGCAAAATGGTCGTTTGTGATGTGAATCCGAGCGTTCATCGCCTTTTAGAGCTGTCGGGTCTGTTCAAAATATTGACGATTCACGAAAATGAACGCAGCGCAATTTCCAGTTTGGAGGTGGTGTCATGAACGGATCGAATGAAATGACGCTTTCCTTTAGTGCCCGCTCAGAGAATGAAGCTTTCGCTCGTATAGCGGTCGCTGCATTTGTGTCTCAGCTTGATCCGACCTTGGATGAGCTTAATGATTTAAAGACGGTGATATCTGAAGCTGTTACGAATGCGATCATTCATGGTTACGAGAATGATCCAACGCAGCAGGTCACAATTGAAGCGAAGATTGAAGGAGAATCTGTTTCTATCGTTATATCGGATAATGGTCTGGGAATTGAGGATTTGGAGCTAGCGCGTCAGCCGCTTTACACATCTAAGCCTGAGCTTGAGCGGTCTGGTATGGGATTTACGATTATGGAAAACTTTATGGACCGCTTCGAGGTTTCAAGTCAGCTGGACGGTGGAACCCGTGTAGTCATGATGAAACGTATCGAATCGAAAAAAGCGCTCTACAACTAGGGCATAGGGGTTGAACCTCATGAAAGTCGATTTGAAGCAAACGGCCCAGCCATACTTAGATGATGCGGAAGTAAAACGGCTTATCGCATTAAGCCAAACCGGTGATTCACTTGCAAGAGATACACTCGTTCATTGTAATATACGGCTCGTATGGTCAGTCGTACAACGATTCATCAATCGTGGTTATGAGCCCGAGGATTTGTTTCAAATAGGCTGTATCGGATTACTTAAATCAGTAGACAAATTTGATTTGTCCTATGATGTAAAGTTTTCGACCTATGCGGTACCGATGATTATTGGGGAAATTCAACGTTTTCTTCGTGATGACGGAACTATCAAGGTTAGCAGATCCCTCAAGGAAACGGCCAATAAGGTGCGTAAAATGAAGGATGAGCTATCGAAAACATTAGGACGTCTACCTACCATTAGCGAGGTTGCTGAACGGCTTGGTATTACGCCCGAGGAAGTTGTTTTTGCTCAAGAGGCGAACAAGCCGCCAACGTCTATTCATGAGACGGTATTCGAAAATGATGGTGATCCGATCACGCTAATGGATCAAATTGCTGATGAATCGCAAGATCGCTGGTTCGACAAGCTGGCATTGGTTGAAGCGATTGAAGGACTCAGTGAACGTGAGCGACTTATTGTATACTTGCGCTATTACCGAGACAAAACGCAATCTGAAGTAGCTAGCAG
>NZ_JBFUHJ010000578.1:0-3068 GCF_056402455.1 Paenibacillus sp. P4_A7
GCCCTGCTCCAGTTCTGCGCTGCAATCTCTTCCTGAATTAAACGACGCACAAGTGCCGAATATCGCTTCTCTAGGTTTTCCTCTAACGAAACCTTCCAAAGATAAGGCTTACCATCAAGCAACGGACCTTTATATAGAGAACATAGTCTTTCAGCATCAGAGAGGCTGAACAACTCCTCTACAAAGGAAAAATCCGAATCATAATAAGCAAGCATATCATACTCTTCATCCCCAGTTTCCAGAAGATACCCATCATTTGTTTTCTGAATATCCAAACCAAGCTGCTGTTCTTTCAGCAGCTTTTTCAAGAGATAAATCGTATTGTGCAAATTATGTGAAGAACGATCCTCTTGCATATCAGGCCACAGTAATTCCGCTAACCTCCACTTATTAACATCCTGACCAGGATGGCATAGGAAAAAAGCTAATAGCTCCTCTGTTTTGCGTGTTGGAAAACGAAGGACTGCACCTTGCAAATTACGGACCTCGAATTTTCCAAAACACTGAATCAAGGATAATTTCTTGCTAGGCTTATTTGCCACAGACGAGTGATGCCTATTAATCAGACGCTCCGTTACCCGTTCGATGGACGTGGGAGTAACCGGCTTCAAAATATAATCTAGAGCTTCGACGCCGAAAGCCTCAATCGCATAATTTTTGTAGGCTGTTGTAAACACGACTTCGATCCCCAACGACAGCTTGCGTATTTTTTGCGAAAGCTCCAGTCCATTCATCTTTGGCATTTCCACATCAATGAAAGCTATATCTGGCCTAAGTTCCGACAGGCTTTCTAAGGCTTCAAATGGATTATTAAAGGCCCCTACAATCATATAATTAGTGTTACGTCCTATAATGACTTTCATCAAGTCCAAAATTGGCTTTTCATCCTCAACAATGACGGCACGAAACATAGTGATCGATCCTTTCATTATTTCTCAATAAATAGAACAGCCTCAGTTTGAACCTTGAAGCTCATTTCCGATCGATACCTCATTATGATAAGGCAAATACATCATGACCTTCGTTCCGCTCCCAGCCTCGGAATGGATCGTCAGCGCTGCTCCTGGTATAGCATGGATACGTTTGCGAATATTCGAGATACCTATACCCCCGCCCTGCCGCTCTCCGCTAGTTATTTGATAGAGAAGAATATCAGGCATGCCGACACCATCGTCCTCAATCGTCACCTGCATATAACCCTGCCCCTCATAAATGCGAAGTGAAACTACACCATCCCCTTCTTTCTCAAACAAACCGTGACGGATTGCGTTTTCAACAAAAGGCTGAATGCATAAAGTAGGAATCTCAACATGCTGAAGACCTTCATCCACATGGCATATAAAGCTGAACCGCTCTCCAAACCGAGCTTTTTCAATCTCTACATATGCATGAATAAGTTCCAGCTCCTGACTAAGTGATACGGATGGATTGGACCGATCTGTATCCAAAATATAGCGCATATATTGACTAAGCATGGACAACAAATAAGCTGCCTTTTCTCCATCTGTATAGCAAAAGGAAATGACACTGCTTAATGCGTTATATAAAAAATGTGGCTTTATTTGAGCCTGATGAAAGGCTTGTTCATTACGTATTGCATCTTGTATCGATGTTTTCATCGCAATCAATGTCTGGATTCTGGCTAGCACAGTCTCCCCATCGAATGGCTTAATTACATAGTCATTCGCTCCGGCTCTGAAGCCTAACGCGATATCTGGCGGAGATTCCTTAACCGTTGCGAATATAATAGGCAGGTCCAAAATGGAATATCGAACACGCAGCGTTCGGCACAGCTCTATTCCAGAAATACCCGGCATCATCACATCTAAAATGACAAGGTCTATCCTCGAATGCTCGTTCATCTTCACCAGTGCCTCTTTAGCGGAGAATGCCGTTATAACATTGTATCGATGTCGGCTTAAAATATTTAGCAGACTATGGATATTAGAAGCCTCATCATCAACGATTAGAATGGTGTACTCATGTTGGCCCATAATGTCCAGTGGAGCATCACTATATGCCGCTCGCTGTATTATTTGACCCTCCGTGGATACCGCTGCTTCGCGATATCCAGGTATCCTATCCACCTTTGGAAGTGTAAACAGCATACGTGTCCCCTGTCCGATCTCAGACCAATCCACGCATATTTCCCCACTCATCCGCTCAACCAATTTTCGACTTATGTACAATCCGACTCCCATCCCGGTATAGCCATCCGCCGGCAGCGGCTCGTCAATCTGCTCAAAGTATTCAAAAATCGCACTATAATTATTAGCAGAAATCCCTGTCCCCGTGTCCTCAACTGTAATGGAGACCTTATCACCTAACGTTCTTGACCTGACCATAATCCAACCATTATCCGTATGCTTTATAGCATTATGAACCAAATTGTACAGCACCTGTCGCAGTCGGCTCTCATCTGCTAGAACCCATATATCAGACTCTACTTTGTTGTCCAATCGCACTGACTTTCCCGCAAGTTCGAATTGTAAAACATCAAATACGATCTGAACAGCTACTTTCACATCGACAACAGTCAAATGTAAACGCAACTCCCCATGCTTTAGGCGACTTACATCAATCAAATCCTGAATCAGCATCGAAAGTTTTGTTGAGGTATCCTTAATTAACCAAAGATTTTGCTTTTGTTTCGGCTGTAGATTTCCATCTTCATCTTCCAGTAAATAGGAGGTCATATTCATAATGCCATGCAGTGGGGTTTTTATCTCATGAGAGGTACTCATCAAAAATTCGTCCTTCAACTGGTTGGATATTATTAATTGACGAGACAGAGTCTCCGTCTTCTCTTGAGCATTCGAAAACCGCACTGCTAACAAAATATTAATAAATACGATAAAACCAATAACCCCACATTTCCCTGCTAAATCGGTGGGTACCAAATCTTCCGAATACAGACTTCCGTCTATTAGAAAGACCATCAGCGCAACTCCCCCGCCAATAAATAGCAATAATTCCTTTCCATCATTCAATGAATCCGTATTTTTTATGTAAAAATAAACCATTTTCCCAATAAGGAACATGACTAAGAGACCCATATAGAGTACGAA
>NZ_JBFUHJ010000579.1:0-3061 GCF_056402455.1 Paenibacillus sp. P4_A7
TCACAATCTATAGTGCTTGCCGGTGGCAATACGGTTTGTTCTTTGATTGCACGGGATAAAATGGATCTGTTAGGAGCTGGCATTGGCAAAACAATTTTCAAGCTAAAAGATAATGAGTCAACCGATTCCAGCCCCAAATATTATAATATTATCGCTGGAAACACGGTAATTAATAACCTTTACGTTGAAGGCATTACATTTGACGTGAATGGAGTCAATAATAAAATCAGCCCAAATAGGAGCAGTGGCGCCTATTATCAATTTAATTGTGCAGGTATTTTTATCTCCGGCACGGTAGCCACTTCCGGAGCTGATGCTAGGTTGTATAATTCTAAAATTACGAATTGCGAATTTATCAACTCACCTGGAGTTACTTGTATAGCTACAGGACAACAAGAATCCCCCGGCATAATAAGTAATAATGTTGAAATAAGCTTCTGTAGATTTTACAACAACGGTTTTGATAGCAGTGATCACTCTTCCATCTACATGTGGGGCGATGCAATCAATGTTCATGATTGTGTCTTTGATCACCCCACCGTGTCCACAGGTATCGAGGGGCCGGTAGTCGCCGCTGAGCTTCACGGGTCTGAAAATTTCTTTACTAACAATATTGTTAATAATTATGCTCAGGGACTATGGATTTCTGGAAATCAGAAAACACCATCAAGAGGGATTAGTGTAACCGGAAACTCCTTTGCAGTTTCATGGTTTGGAGTTGGTTTGTTCAGTATTAATCCTATAGGCCTCGGCACATCGGATGTTGTAATTGGAAATAACAGAATACACATTATCCCAGGTGAAATTCTAAACCCGGGAATGGGATTCCCTAAAACCGCGGTATTCTTGAATATGACTGACGGTGGTGGCGATCGAATGACGGTCACAGGGAATCAATTGTATTGTACAGACCGGTCTACTAACATTGCGGTTTTGGTYAGTGCGGCTGCAAATGGTTATATGAAAGATACGATGATATCCGATAATTTGATCAATGGCTTTAGCAGGGGGATTTGTGTAGGGCTTGGGGCAGTCGGATCTGTTTATAATACCKTAATAAAATCTAATGTTGTTTGCAACCTGCAACCGACTACAAACTTACCCGCCACAGTAGGAATACATGTGTCCGGAACGCAAGGAGGAGTAACCCTATCATCCAATGATGTTGGCGGAGGGAATGGTACTACCGATCAAGGTATTTTTATTGGCAACTTTGGACCAGCCGGCTCTCTTGAGTATCTCCACTTTGAAGGAAATAGAGTAGATGCTTCGGCAGTTACCCCTATTGAGGACAGTATTTTAGTAATTGACAGGAGAACAGGCGCGCAAGCTCGAACCTTCTCAGCTTTACCTGCACAATCCACATGGAAGATAGGAGATTCTGTAACCTTGGACTCCCCTATACAAGCAGGAACATCCCCAAATAAGTACATGATTGTCGGTTGGCATAGGATAACGAATGGCACTGGAAATGTTCTTAACACAGATTGGGTAGAAGGAAGAGTTCTTACTGGTAATTAACTCTAGATTAAACTTCTCTATATTGAGCTTGATTTCTAGCCGAACGCCTATGCGAAGGAATATCAAATCCAGGTCGGAGTGAAGCCTGCTTTGAAAACGATTACATCGAGAGGTTGTTGAATATGAATAAAATACGATTAGGCATTATCGGCTGCGGTGGCATTGCAAACTCTGGACATGCGAAAGGGCTAATACAACTGAGTGACATCATGACTGTCACGGTCGCCTGCGACCATAATTTGGATCGTGCGGAGCAAATGGTTCAGCTTGTGGGGGCGGAGAAAGCGGTGACGGACTATCGCGATATGCTGGACGACGTGGACGCCGTCTTGATCGCGCTACCGCATGACCTGCATTATGAAGTGGGGCTGGCGTGTTTAAAAGCCGAAAAGCATGTTCTGATGGAGAAGCCGCTGGCCAATACGGAAGAGGAGTGCGCGGARCTGATCCGTTTGGCAGAAGCGAAGAATCTGGTACTGATGACGGCATATCCGGTACCATTCTGGCCGGTCATCGAGAAGATGAAGGAACTGATCGACAGCAAAGCGTACGGCGACATCTTCCAGCTGTCTATCTGGACGGAGCAAATGACGTTCGCCGAGGAAGGACACTGGACTCATTCGGCGAAACGGCTGGGCGGCGGTCAGCTTTTCAGTCATGGCTGTCACTATATCGATCTGATGCTGCGTTTTCTTGGTAATCCAGTCAAGGGCGTGCATATGGGCACGAACCTGGGCACACCGTGGATGGAGAAGGAAGGCACGAGCAACGTGACGATTGAATTCGAGAACGGTGTGATGGGCTACCACTTCGGCACATGGGGCGCCCGTGGTTCCAGGCTTGGATACAGCATTCATGCCCACTGCACAAAAGGAATGCTGGATATGCACCTCGGCGAAGGCAAGCTGTACGCGTATTCGAATATGAAGGTGGAGCACGGCGATCTGGAGACGGGATCAAGTAGTGAGGTACTGATGGAAATCGAGGAGCCGGGCAAGATGACACAGCATGAAACACGCCATTTCCTGGATTGCATCGCCAGCGGTAAAAAGCCGATCGTCGACGGGCCGCGAAGTATTCAGGGATTGCGGGTCATATGGAAGCTGTATGAAGCTGAGCAAAATAATACGATCGCAGATTTGCGCGGACTCGGCTTGGATGAGGATTGGGACAACCCAGCTCTAAGGACGAATTTCCAGTTGGTATAAGCAGCTTGAGCGTCATTGTTATGGAATTGTTCGAATCATGAGTATGAAGATATAGCTGCAGTTGTGAAGGGCACCCGAGTGGGCAATGTCATTAAGTTAAGACGCAGGGCCAAAAATCAAGAACAAGAGCAGGTTATCGAAAAGATAGCCCGCTCTTTTTTTTTGCACAAAGAAGAAAAATAGAACTTGACAAGCAGATGAAATGGTGTGGCGAAGCCCCTTGAAAAAACGAGGAGGTTACGCCAATGAATGAGTACGCGAATTCGCTAAAAGAAACGCTGACATCCCTCATACGAGAAATGTCAGCGGCACCAGCACCTTATGTCAAAAAA
>NZ_JBFUHJ010000580.1:0-3044 GCF_056402455.1 Paenibacillus sp. P4_A7
GCTTCTCGGCTGCTCTTCCACAAGGACCTCAAAATTTCCAATATAGGTATACTCCGGAGGAATCGGACCCGCACTAATTTTATGATCCAGATGATCACTCCAAAAATAAAAATTGATCACAAGCGGCTTTGCCTGTTTCAGCTGATCAATGGAAGGAAGCTCCCTCCCGGTCCAATGCAGCATCAATGCAGCATAGCTTTCTTTTCCGTCCGTTTTTTCTGCTGGCACAATATGCGTAATCTGACATGCGATATAAGCGTTCAATTGCGGATTCCAGAATCCGAATACGTCACCTGGTTGTATCGACATATGTTACTCCTTTCAGTGTTCGAATGCGGTCAATGGCAAGCTGAAGCCACCGTGCAGCGGTTTCGTTCTATTTATTTTGAACAGTTACTTTATTTTAGTTAATTCAGTAATGTATTCCGTAATCTTTTGCTCAATTTCATCTTTACGTTCATTTAAATTTGGATACAGCCCGGTTTCGGTATTGCCAATCATGCCAAGCAGTGCAATAAATCTCCACTCATTTGCTCTTTTAATATCATTGTCTTGTAAATCTCTTTCGATATTTTCATTTCTAATTACACTTTCATAAGTAAACCGTTCACGACGTTTTGCTTCTCTTGTTTTTGTACCCTCTGGTGTATCGATTTTAGTGGGCGTAAGCAAATGTTTATTAATTATTTCAATTATTTTCTGTGCCTCGTCAAGTTTATTCTGTTCTTTTAAAAGTCGAATTTCCAGTCCCACATAGCATGAATAAAGTCCCAAACATTATAATTTTGTTCAAAAACTACATCATGTGTAAATGAAATGCATTTTAAAGATAACTGAGGCTCACCATGCACATAAAGCCAATAAGCAAGATGACTAAGATTTTGGATCACCACTATACATCATTTTATGTGATTATTAGGGGAATACCAGCGTCGTTGTGTAAGCTTCAAACAGGCCCCTATTCAAAGGCTAAGACCAACTTATAACAGCTCATCTGCGATCATTTTTGCCTTTTCCGCAAGCTCCCTCATATCTTCGGTCGGAACAAGCTCGGCTAAATCGTAGGACAACGGATCACGGGAAAACTTGTTCAATTCATCCCGAAGCAGGTTTCTTTTTTCTTCAGAGGCATCAATATAAAGTTTGCACGGCTGCCTAGCCTCATCCAAATCATGCAAATCGACATAGCCTGATTTAAGACACTCCAACACAATGGCTGAAAGATCGATTAGAGCACCGCAGGCAATATCAAATTCTACCCGAAACATGCCGTTAGCACTTCTCCTATCAAATCCAATATTTCCGCCGTTTTTCAAGTCTCCCTCGGAAAGCAGAACATCGAAACCCAAGTCCTTTAGAATCTGATTGAGCGTCACATCCGTTAAGTCCAATTGTTCCAAATAGTCTATTAATACCAGCGAATCATCAGAACCGCCAATTAAATCTCCCCACCATTTGCTAATGTACATGTTCTTCTCCACTTTCTTTTAGGCATTGTAATTTGTACCGCTGTTAATAGAATGGACACATAGAATCGATAAAATTAAGCTACAGAACGGTACGTGCGTTCACGCTAGTTGGGCATCATATATCCAATGCTAGAATGAATAACTATCCCTCTGTGAATCTATCCTTTTATCGAGATACAGCTACATAATAAATATCAATGTAACTGTTCATAATATCATTTACATAAATGGGATTATTTTATTTAGATGATATTTAGCTTGGCCGTAAGCATCCGAGCTGTTACTCTTTTTATTGTATTTTGTTTTTCCATAAAGGATTATCAGTTACTACAAACTTATTAAATAATGAATCGAATTTCTCACCTTCTAGATACGAAACATGAACATATGGCTTGGAATCCATTGATTCATATAATGTTTCCACTGGTTTTGAAATTCCGCACATGGATAACATTGAAAAAACTTTATTTTTAACAGACTCAATTTCAGGTAAATCCTCTAAAATTTCATCTTCTAAAAACGGTTGAGATTTTAGCATCTCAGATAATTGTCCATTTCCTGAAAACTTCAATAAGTCTCCCCAATAAGGACAAGAAATCATTATACCAAGAAATTCCTCGATGTTTTTCCCAACTTTCCCTGCCTGTCCCTCGGAACTGATAAAGATAACTGGTAAATCTTCTTCATCACCATCTCCGTACAAAGCGAACACACCACCAGAAGCATTTTGTGCTATGATAGTCGCTTTGTCATCGACTACAAAAAAATAATCATTTGTATTTGAATTAGCTTCAACAATTTCAAAATCATAATATTCTGAAAGAATACCTATTAGTTCAGTGTTTGAAACAATTTTATGATACATACTTTTACTTCCCAAAATATGAAACCTCCAATGTATAAGACTTATAAAATCCATGTTTTTTTAAACCCTTCAAACAAATTAACAATAAATTCTTCGAAAGACTTCTGTTATGTTGCTACTAATGGGTTTGATGCAACGATTTTTCACATTTTTTCAATATTAACTTTAGTATAAAATTGTTGTTGTCTTAGGGTCTGCGTGTCCTAATAATTCGGCTAATGCTAAAAGATCAGCTCCTTCGCTATCAATATACAAGACTGTAGCACAGATATGTCGCAGCTTATGTGGAGTTACTTTCTAATTGTTTGCACGTACATCGTCTTCTTTGACAATTTCCTCAATAATAAGTTCTACAGATCTTCTTGTTAGTCGTTTTCCTTGCTTTTCTGAAATAAATAACGCTGGTTCCTGAATACGATTACGTTTCTTAAGGAGAAAATGTTGTCAAAATGAATATAAATCTTCAATCATTTTACTGCTTATTTCTGATTCCGTTCCCCAGTTCAAAATTTTTGCCGCCTGTTGAATTCTTTTCAAGGAATTAATAGCGCAATGCTTTAGCCCAGGATCAATTACCCCAGTTATTTTTATCTGACCAAAAGCGACAGCATAAGTGACCATATCACTTTGGATCATGTTCATCTCGTCAGTCTCTACTACTATTTTTACTTCATCTTCTAACAAGCTGCTTACAGGAACATATTTCATTC
>NZ_JBFUHJ010000581.1:0-3043 GCF_056402455.1 Paenibacillus sp. P4_A7
GTAATGTGCTTTACTATATATTGTATGGAAAATATTACAAGGAGGATTTGAGTTGAGCCAAAACCAAATAGAAGAAATCAAGAGCGAGAAAACACAGCAAGACATTACTGGGATGACGTGCATCTACGTCCCCGTGAATGATGTCTATGAGTCAGTTAAATGGTATCAAAAGAACTTAGGTTGTCAGCCATCAAACATCCACCCTGTTGAGCCTGGGATGGAAATATGTATATTGCGGTTTCTTGATGAGAACGGAAAGCAGCATGACGCTGCTACAGGATCGATTCCTGCTTTGTTCCTCATGGGATCAGGATCGGATGGCGGTCGACTTGGATTTACATTTCCGGAAGGTAATCGGCAGGCAGTTGGGTGTTTCGTGACTCCTCGTATCCAAGAACTCTTCGAACGTTTTAAAGAAAACGGAGTTAACATTATAGGCGAGCGGGTAACTTGCGGTCCAAATGTAACGTTCGCTGACCCTGACGGAAACACGTGGGAAATATGGCAACCCTAATTATTCAACTAACTGGGAATGTTAGTTCAATGAATGACCTTATATAAACGAAAAAGGAGCTGCTGCGGTAGCTCCTTTTTACATCTTCACAAAATAGAGATTTTTGTACAGATGTCCTAGCTATTAGCGTTAAGCTAACGGGCAGGATTGTTAAATGACGATGTTGAATCCTCCCTAGGAGGCTCCACTAGATGGGGAAACAAAATGGAGAGGCGTCAAAAATCTTTATTCATCGAAACGGTACCGAATAGATATGAGATATGGGGGGAGAGAAGTGTACGGAGTAGTTGCTCATTTTGACCAGAATACAGAACTCTATATAAAACAGGTTTGGAAAGAGTTGAGTGATAAAGCAGTTTCCAATTATGCAGAGGAAGTACAAGATAGACGACCACATATTACGATAGCAGGTTATAACTCTGACGTAGATATTGAACAATTCATCAGCGATATTGCCTGCTTCTATGAATCTAAAAAACAGATTTCAATTACACTGAGCTCGTTAGGAACTTTCTTAAACRCAGGAACTTTATTCCTTGCTCCTGTTCCTT
The DNA here is from genome assembly GCF_056402455.1 of Paenibacillus sp. P4_A7. Lineage (NCBI taxonomy): Bacteria > Bacillati > Bacillota > Bacilli > Caryophanales > Paenibacillaceae > Paenibacillus > Paenibacillus sp. P4_A7. The sequence continues at coordinate 1,066 of NZ_JBFUHJ010000581.1, forward strand.
CCAAAGAGTTTTTAGAGCTTCATGATAATTATCACAATTACTTTGAAAAATATCGAGCGAATGCTGAAACTCAATATCTTCCGAATAACTGGATACCTCACTGCACAATAGCTAACAGATTAAACGAAGAGAAGTTAAAAGAAGCAATAGGTTACTGTACTAAAAGAATCGAACGACTGACAACTACAATCGTTGAAATATCAGTAATCAAAGCTATATATGAAAATAATAAATGTATAAAATCACCATCAATTCATACGAAGGTTTTGGGTAATACCTAAATAAGGAAGTGTAACGGTAGCTTCACGACCCAGGTGGCAAGTTTAAGCTAACGGGCAGGTTAGTTCAAATTGAATCATTCTTTGGACACTTTAAAGATGAAACGGATATTAAACCATGCGAAACATTAGATGAATTCAAACAAGAAATTAAAAGCTACATGACGTATTACAACCTATCGATATCAATGGAACTTAAAGAAGATGGCTCCTGTACAGTACAGAAACYATCTTCTTCAGAGTGCCTAACTTTTTCAAATTGTTCTTTACACGGGGTACAATTTATTGTTGAGCGATGTCCTTCTGAATACCCTTTCTAGGGAATGTAAATCCACAAACTAGAATAATGACCATCATAGAAGAATTTATGTGGCAGGAGATTCATCCATTTTTTCGCATTATCGTTTAACTATCAGACCTAATAACTTTGAAAATCCAATGGCTTGTTCAGTAGAAACGACACAACCCTCCAAGCTTTTCGTAGGAATATTAAGCAGGTCAAATGTACATGTACTAATATCGATCCCTTTAAGAGATGTTAGATAAAAATCAGCTTCGTTAATATCGCATTGATCAAACTTTACCTTGTTAAATTCACAATCGTAATAGTTAGCATTTTGCAAAGAAGAATGCGTAAAAATCACTTGTTTTAAACGAGCCTCTACGAAATCACTAAAATGTGCGATGCAATTTTCAATCGAAACATTACCAAAGGTAGCTTTAGAAAAATCTACACCTATTAATTTACAGCCTTTAAAAGTAACTCTGTGTATGGTACCTTCGCTAAAACATGCGTTAGACAGGTCACAGTTTTCAAAAACAACATCCGTCATATCAACTCTTTCAAAACGAGCCTTTATGAATGTTGTATTTTTAAAAACAACTGTGGACAGAACCGCTTTATCAATCTCCTCGTTATCCACGATGGCGTTAGTAATCATACAGTTCGATAAATAGGGTTCCTCTTCATCATAAATATTTTGAAATCCTGCTTTTTCTAAATCTGATGGGATTTTGGGGAGTTCAATTTTAAAACCTTTTGTCATAATATCACCTTTCATATTTCAATTGATTAATTCGTATAAACTATTGTATATTAGTTAAGATGTTTTAACAATTAAAAGCTATTAACATTGTAGTAGGAGTGATTGAATGATGAACCATGACGAAGATTTGAATTTTAAAAAACTTGAGGAATTATCCTTACAGGTGCTGCGAAAATTTACAATGGCTTATACGAAGCCACCTGAAGCCAAAGAAGCTAGGATGTCTTATTCCCAATATATAATTCTAGAAATTTTGAGAAATGAAGGCAGAAAGAACAGTTCCGAGTTAGCCCAATTCTTTAAAATCACATTGCCCGCAGTTACAAATTTATCCAATAAACTCGTGGACGGAGGATTTATAGAACGTATTCACTCCGAATCAGATCGACGCCTCATATTATTACAAATTACTCAAAAGGGATTAGATTTCTTAACTGTAGTGGATAACACGGGGAAAAACATCATCAAAACCATGTGGGGAGACTTATCTTCCGAAGAAGTACAACAGTTGAATCTCATATTTCAAAAAGGATTAAGCGGGAAAGAACTATGAACTCATAAAAAAGCAAGTGGATCAGCAATATCGCTTGGTCTTGGGATTCATTTGTTGGTTTAATCATTTCAATAGCAGGTTTTTTTGTAAAGGATGGAAAA
>NZ_JBFUHJ010000582.1:0-3043 GCF_056402455.1 Paenibacillus sp. P4_A7
ATAGGAGGGGTCTGCAGTCATAGATAGAGCCTTGATCGACTGCTCCTTCTTTTCGTTCGGTAAAGCATTACTGTTCGTCGGATCAATTGAGCTTCCGTATTTCTCGATAAACTGCTTCAGCTTCATTTCCAGCTCTTGCAGCTCGCCGACTTTTGTCTTCGTATCCTGCGCTTGACGCGACAATTGGAGTATTTCCTGCTGCAAAGAAACAATCGCTTCGTCCTTTTTGGATACGGTTTGCGTGAAGTAGGCAGTTTGCTTTGACAATTGTTCCTCCAGATGGTTTAGCTCATAAGCTGATTTCATTTGGAGTCCCGCAATACAGCCCGAAACCACGAGAACGGCTGCCGTTGGAGCAGCTAATACCGATCGCTTCGATACGTGAAACTGTTTGACGGTTTTGTCAGCGCCGCGCATCACCACAAATGACCATTTTGGCTTCCGCGCTCGTTTCAATAGGTTACTCCTTTCTATCTGATCAGACATAGCCTTTCAGAACGTCCTTATGCTATTTATTCTTGAAAGCTATAAAACATACCATAAAACTTAGCAGAAAAAGAAGAAAGACTGGCCAGCTCACCTTAGTAGGGTGAGTTGGCAGTTCTATTAGTGTGAAAACTAGAGGAATATCGAAGGTAATAAGGATCATATTTTTTGATATTATTGTTGCGAATCGAGCTTAATTACACAATTAAATGGATTGTCAGTATACCACCAACAAGATCCGTTCAAACTAGAGACACTTAACAGTGTCATCTAGGAAGTGGTGTTCTTATGCAAGTGGGGCTTATTTGGCTGATTTCAGTTCTCGTTGTCTATATTGCTACTCTGGCATGCATAATGCTTATGGAACATCGCCGACCGGTTTCAATGACAGCTTGGATGTTTATCGCTCTCGTTGTCCCTTTTGCAGGATTTGTTGCTTATATGATGCTGGGAAAGGATTTTACGAGACGCAGGCTTACGAGTGGATTAAAGCATGATGAGGTACGTGAAGCCAGTCATAAATCAGATGCGGTAAAAGGATCCTATGATATCGGAAATGAACAACTTGAGCAGCAACAAAAACTATATGAGATGCTGACGGGTCTTGCTCCTTTTCCCATTACCAAACAAAACCAAACTACTGTTCTTACGAACGGTAACGATACATATGATGCAATACTCAATTATTTGAACCAAGCTAAACATCATATCCATTTGGATTACTATACGATTCGTGACGATAACGTTGGTCGCAGGTTTCTCCAAATACTTGTGCGAAAGGCTAAAGAAGGTGTAGCGGTACGTGTCATTTATGATGGGATAGGAAGCCTTCATCTAACTAAAGAGTATATAAAGGAGCTTCATACTGCGGGAGTGAGAACATGCTGTTTTTTACCACCGCGTGTTGCTTTCTATGCAAGGCGTCTCAATTACCGTAATCATCGAAAAATAGCAATAATAGACGGACTTGTTGGTTTTGTTGGCGGTATTAATATCGGAGACGAGTATATCGGTATGGATCCTAAGTTAGGCTTTTGGCGAGACACACATTTACAGTTGGAAGGTGACGCGGTTTATTTTTTACAGGAGCTGTTTATGAATGACTGGGCTTTTGTTACTAAGGAATCGTTGGACCGAGGAAAATATATGCCACCACATCGATGTAAGGGTAATGAGCGTACTTTGATAGTATCGAGTAAGCCTGGCCGAAATGACCATAAAATATTAGAGGTTATGTTCGCGGCAATTACAGCGGCTAAATCGCGTATTTATTTGACGACTCCATATTTTATACCAGATGCTAGCTTAGTTATGAGTCTTAGAACAGCTGCGCTTAGTGGCGTCGACGTAAGGATCATTATTCCTGATCGACCTGATTCGAAATTGGTTCTGCTATCAACTTTGTCTTATATGCAAGAAATGTTGGATGCTGGCGTTCGTGTTTTTCGCTATCAGACAGGGTTTGTGCATGCCAAGGTTATGATTATTKATCATATGCTTGCTTCAGTAGGCACAGCAAATATGGACATGCGCAGCTTGTACAGCAACTTTGAGCTGAATGCCATTTTGTTTGATAAAGGTGCGATTGAACGGCTAGAAGAGGATTTTATGAATGATTTACATCATAGTGTGGAGCTGGAGCTTCAGACCTTTGCAAAAAGGCCATGGAAACAGAAAGTAGCTGAGGCTGTGCTTCATATCCTCTCTCCTCTGCTGTAATGGATGCATGGATATTGGTGATTTCGGGTATATTTTGTCATGAAAGACAAGGGTTGAAGTCCAAGGAGGCATGCGTAAATGAGTGATTCGAACAAGGAAGTCCAGCAAGAAGAAGCAGCGGCAGGTGAGCTTATGTATGAAGGCCGTGATGATTATTTTATGGACATTGATCGTATGGTGAATGAAGGACTGGGTGGCGGCAATGTAACGTTGCAGAACGGGCTCATCGATGAATCAACTACGGATACGATGTACGGTGAGCAGGAGGAGGGGTAAGCATCATGGACACAACGCGTGCCAAACAGATCTATGAGTCTGAGCAGACAGTTGCCGTCCATCTTGGCGATGATTCAGTGTGGATCGAAAATGTGGATGTGGCAAATGGTATGGCAACGGTACAGGTTGGCGGAAATCCTCTTAATACGTTAACCGTATCATGTGATCGGCTGAACGAAGTTAGTAAGCGTTAAGTGAAAGTTTGGCTGATTCCAAAATATACAATGCATAATAGCAGGTAACGTAAAAAAACACCTCCCAAACTCAGTTTTGGAGGTGTTTTATCTTATTCTTATTTGAGTTTTCCTATTTCAAAATGTTACTTCTTCATCCGCCATACGCTTCACGGAAGGCGACGCAAAGGCTGTCTCGGTCAACCTCCCACAGCTCAGCGATATCAGAGCTGACGTTTTCATCCCACCAATCGGATTGCACTTTGCGATTGCTTTCATTTTCGACAATCCAGGTAAGATTAAGAATCACTTTTTTGAAATAGATTGATTCGGCTTGATCCATCTTATCCTTTGGGACCCAAAGCTTCATACGTTTGACGGTACGATAG
>NZ_JBFUHJ010000583.1:0-3030 GCF_056402455.1 Paenibacillus sp. P4_A7
GGTGTGAAGTACAGGTAGATTCGGCAGAACGAAGGCTGGAGCCATTCTAATAGAAAAGGTATGCCAACGGATATGTCGCGCGGCTGAAAAACTGGATATGGTGAGAATGTTCAAATAGACTGAACTGACGAACTTCCGAATGTACAGGTCTAAAGTTAGAACATACGGAAACGTATGTACCATCAAACGATGGGGTAAGTGGCGTAAAGTAAGAATTTTTCCTATGAAATACGCTATGCTAAACAATGGCGGCATCTGTCTCACAGGCTTAGAGGAAGCACCTAAGTCCAGAAAGAATAGCTAGGATGTAAGGAACTTGGAAAACAAGGGACGTTGCAACGAGGGCTGTTACCCGAAACGGTTGCAATAAGGCATAAGCCGAAATGCATTTATTCTTGTGAGGGCAGGGGCACGACTGATGAATCTCATGTAATGGGAGTGGAGGAACAGCCCCGAGTCTAACTGAAGAGAAAGATTGTTTTCCAAGCGTGAATTGCACCGGTCGGGTAGGAACGTGGGGACATCACTTCTTGAAGAAGGGGATGCCACAGTGCAAGCTACTGGGATGACTTAACGGTCCATATCCTTGATTAACGAGGAACTTATGATCTAGTAAATTCAGTTAGAGGGAACGCGGAGTGCTGGGAAACTAGCACGCTCCGTGTGGAACAGGGGAAAAGCTGGAGATAACATCAAACGCTTACCTATTGTTACTGTTAGTTGAACTGATAAGGGTCAGTTTGCGACGGCAGCTGCTCCCTTTCTTTATTAAGATAACGGGCTGTATAATGGAGCGCCGTGTTGAAATAAGCAGCTGTTATTTATAATAGGGTCACCGTAATGAATCTAAACACAAAGTACAGTTTGACCGCAAACTTTACATCAATATATAAAGATAAAGCCACTCCTGACAATGGAGTGGTTTCTTTGTATAGAACTTCTCTTTTATTGAAAATTAAGTATCTAACTCTTACGGTAATAATTTGTCTTTATAATTCAATTTGATTTGGTTTGGCAATTGATTATAAATATGTAGCGGTATTCCACACTCGCTTTTTAATGACATTTCTTGACCGTTTTGATATATATCAAGAAATTCCCAGTATACAATAAATACATCATCTTCGTGTATAAACTCCATCCATCCATTGGCAACCAATTCGTCATCAGCATTAAAAACCATAATACTAGAGAAGTTCTCAACTTCACTATCTAAGTAGTTGGTTCTATGCCCTTCAATACAACAGTCAGACCAATCAAACTTATATTCATCTTGGATTATTCCATAATGCTTTAAATCCTTTAATAATTGCCTTTCTACTTCTGATTTCAATTGGATACCCATACAGTCAGCAAAACTTAAATTGGTATAATCTGGTTTGACCTTGCTCTTCCCCTTAAAAAACAATGAATTCCATGTTTTGTTTTTAAACCAAGACCAATATAATAATGCCGTTATTATCCCAATAAATATGAACATTGTCCAACCATTATTTCTTACAGGTTCTGGCATCCAGCCGAGCGATTTAAGAAACGAAGAAACGACCAAGTACACAAGAAACATAAATAGATGTAACATAATTCTTTTCACAACAATCTACCATCTTTCATGCATAAAATTGATTCTTTTTAATTATATTCAACTTCGCCGTACGAGAGAATATGTACCTCCAACTTAATATTCATATTAGCTAAAGCTTTTAGAATTGTTGGATTCAACTCAAAGCCCATTTGCCCTAGATTAGATCGCAGACTAAAGAAAATATATACTTCATTTGTTATAGCTATGTTCTTCATGAACTCATTTGAAGGCATTACATCAATCAGAAAAGTTTCAAATGCATTTTCAAATTCACTATTATCAAACTCAACCTTATAAGTCCAGTAATCATCAATCATAGCTTGCTTTGATGTGACTAGTTCGCCTTTTCTTTTTATCTTTGTAGGTTGCAAATTGATATGCCTACTAATGACTTCTATATCTAAGCTGTTACCTCTGATAATAAGGGAAAAACTACCTTCCAATTTAACTTCACACCCTGATTCGAAATATGGAATAACAATGGCTAACCTTTCTATATTAAAAAATGGAAGGCAAAAGCAATTAGGCTTTCAACTTTAGAGGCAATTTGCAAAACATTAGAATGCCATATGACTTAACTCCTGACTTTTGGGGAAGGGGTATCATGACAGAGGTAGTGAAATGTATCATGCATTTTGGTTTCTTGACTATGAATGTCAATAAAATCGAAGCGAAAGTGGAACCGGAGAATGAAGTGAATATTAACCCTCAGATTATTCTCATTAACCTGTAAGAAAGGCAAGCGATATACTCGGTGGCCTTTCTTAGCTAACGAACCAAATTATGTGATTAAAATGAATGTTTACTTAGAAGTGACGTTGAATAGCGCGATAAGAACACCACTTATGATGGTTGAGACATTTTAAACCTGATTAAATCTACTGATTCCCAAACTAAAAAGCCGTTCATAGAATTTCTCCACATATCATAGTCCATAGAACTTGAAATTTATCATCCATTAGAACCAGGTCGGCATCGAAACCAGATGAGATTTGCCCCTTTTGATGAAATGCAAGAATATTGGCCGGTGTGGTTGAAGCCATCTGTATGGCATCTACCAGTGGAATCCCGGTTTCGACGGTATAACGTAATGCTTCATTCATGGTAACTGTACTAGAAGCGAGTGTCCCATCCTCTAACCTCGCAACGCCATCGGATACCGTAACGTGATGACCTCCAAATAAATAATTCCCATCACCCATACCCATTGCTTGTAAGGCATCTGTGATTAAGACCATTCCTTCTGGTCCTTTCAAGGTATGCATCAATCGAATGATAGCGGGATGTAGATGGACATTATCCACAATCGCTTGAAGACTCACATGTTTCTCCTCAAAAGCAGCCACGATCATACCCGGGTCTCGATGATGAATCGGTCGCATGCCATTAAAACAATGAGTAACGTGACTAGCGCCAGCTTTAAAAGCTAGTTTGGCTTCCTCATAAGT
>NZ_JBFUHJ010000584.1:0-3028 GCF_056402455.1 Paenibacillus sp. P4_A7
CTGCATAATCACTGAGTACGAAGCCTTTGATGAGTGAACGAGTTTTGATTAATTTGGTTTGAATACGAGGGYCTAGATCACCATCCGTACTGTTGTAGGAAGATATGGCTCCACACAAAGCGATCCGTGCATGGGTATTTAGCAAATTCATCACCGCATCAGAAATAGGTCCGCCCACATTATCAAAGTATACGTCAACACCATCCGGGCAAGCCTGTTCAATCGCCTGATTCAGATCAGCTACCATTTTATAATTAATTGTCTCGTCAAAATGAAGTTCGTTCTTCAAAAATTGTGTTTTTTCATCCGAGCCCGCAATCCCAATCACACGCGCTCCTTTGATTTTAGCTATCTGTCCGACGATCATGCCCACTGCTCCCGCTGCGCCTGATACAACGACCGTTTCTCCTTCCTTAGGTTGTCCGATATCAAGTAAACCAAAGTATGCGGTAAGCCCAGTTAAACCTAGAACGCTAAGATACGCTGACAGAGGCGCAAGCTTCTCGTCAAGCTTTCGTAGACCCGTTGTATTTACAACATTATAGAGCTGCCAGCCAAGCATGCCAATAACCTTGTCCCCAACCGCAAACTGATCTGATTTGGATTCCACGATTTCACCTACAACGCCGCCTACAATCGCCTCATCCAAACGAAACGGTTCTATATATGACTTAGCGTCACTCATTCTTCCTCTCATATAAGGATCTACAGACAAATAGTGGGTACGAACGACAACCTGTCCTTCGCCTGGTGCTGCGACAGACGACTCTTTGAATTCAAAATCATTGTCCGTGGGCATCCCTACAGGCCGTGAACGCAGAACAATCGTTTTATTAAGGGCTGGGTTAGTCATTTAAATCACTCTCTCCATTTATTTTTATATCCATATAAGATATCCAACATCGGATGAGAAATGTATCAGAACCTCGTTATGACCGTTTAGAGGCTGCACCGCAAAATCTCTCTAGTGCTTCATGCAAAATGGATCGCGGACATGCCAAGTTAATGCGCAAATAACCCTCCGCTTCCTTTCCGAAAACAGAGCCTTCAATAAAAGCAACTCGAGCTTGTTGATACATAAGCTGCTTCAAACCATCAATATCAAGACCTAAGCCTCGGCAATCGACCCACAACAAAATGGTTCCTTCCGGACGAAAAGGTCTAACTTCCGGCAAATGCTTGTTCATGTATTCTATAGCAAAGTCTACATTGCCTTGCAAATAAACAAGCAGCTCATCCAGCCATTCCTCACCCTCATTGTAAGCAGCAGTCACAGCATCCTCAATGAAATAGTTCATCGATTTCAAGTGGAGTGTTTCCATTTTAGCATCGAATTTTGTTTTAAGCTCCGAGTTGGAAATTACTACGAATGCCGATTGCAAGCCAGCTAAGTTAAATGTCTTAGTTGGAGCGGTACATGTTACTGTTTGCTGGGCAATCTCCGACGATAAAGAAGCGAAAGGAATATGCGTGTTTCCCGGCATAATTATATCGCAATGAATCTCATCAGAAATGACAATGACACCATATTTCAGACAGAGTTGCTGAAGACGCTCCAACTCTTCACGTTTCCATACCCGACCAACAGGATTATGCGGATTGCATAATAGCATTAATCTTGCCCCATCCTTCATCAATTGTTCAAGCTGCACGTAGTCCATTAAATAACAGCCATCTTGAATGACGAGAGGGTTACTAACCACTTCACGTCCATTTTTTTGAATAACATCATAGAACGGAAAGTACACCGGAGACTGCAGAATGACTTTGTCTCCCGCTTCACTAAACAGTTCTATAGCAAGGCTCAAAGCAAGCACAACGCCCGGCGTATCAGTCAACCACTCTGATTCAATCTTCCAACCATGTCTTCTCGAAAACCAATTTGTAATGGCCTCCAGATAGTCATCAGTTCGGTAGGTGTACCCGTAGGTACCTTGCGCTGCTCGCTTGACTAATGCCTCTTTCACAGCAAGCGGACTCTCGAAATCCATATCCGCCACCCACAGAGGCAAAATGTCTTCACCCCCAAACAGACTGCTGGATTGGTCCCATTTAAAAGAACGAGTATTTTTTCTATTTACAATACGATCAAAATCATACTTCATCCCTTTCACCTCATTACTCTATTTGATAGCCCGAAACCTCAATGGGGATAAAAATCGAAAAGGTACTCCCCATTCCCGGTTCAGAGCTCACCTTCATATAGCCGCCTTGCTCTATAATAATCTTCCTAGCTAAGTATGATCGTCTTCGATAATCAGAATCCTTGCCATAATGCTCACCCCTTTACTAACTATTATAGCCTCATTAGCTCGATTCTCTCAATCGTTCCACGATGCTCATCTTCTTTGAACGGTTATAGGCAATAATTGGAACACTTAGACAGGAGACGAGCACTAGAACGAAAGCTGTGATCAAAGGAATAGCTGGGAATGTGTAAATCGCATAATCAGCTTCTTGACTGAATATATGAAAAGCACCATAGCTAATTAAAGTCCCAAGCGTTGATATTAACAGTGTAGATATGACCGCATATCCGGTCCCCTCTAATAGCAGCATGTTTCGTAGCTGACGTTTCGTCATACCAATGCTCTCCATCACGGCGAGCTCATGCTTTCCTCCCAGCATATGAAGAAGAGTCGACTTGCCGCTGCCCGATGTACCAACGATAGCAACAAATTCGCCCTCTTTAATCTCAATATTAACACCATCAAGCGCTTTGACCTGATTGGGCTCCTTGCCATAATCCTTCTTAAGATCCACTGTCCTCAATATGCTCACAATGGTTCGCTCCATTCGTCATTATAATTACAGTTTGAATTATACCCACCACTTCTTACATTCTAGTGACAGTGTCCGTAACAGTGAAATATCAACGATTTTTACATTCCTTAGGTCACCATATTCCAGCTATAAAAAAATCCCGTGCCGCCAATCTGCGGGCACGAGATTATTAACCTAGCTTTTATTTTCCGAAAAGCAGCCAGGAATGCTTCCATTTTCTCAACAAGTACACAATCCCCCAAGG
>NZ_JBFUHJ010000585.1:0-3016 GCF_056402455.1 Paenibacillus sp. P4_A7
ATTATGTACTAAGCCCTCTTAGATTCATTTTTTGAAATTATATGAAGCATTAATAGGGATATCTCCGATTTAGTTTCAGAAATTGAATATAATAGATGTTTCAGCTCATCTGTGCCCACTTTCCGGTGATTTAACTGCAAATTCTGAAACTAAATCGTCTATAATTCCATAATACCGATCAGTAGTTTCAGAAAGTGAAACTAATTCCTCCCCTAATTTATCGACCTTCCCGCAAATCCCACTAATCCCTTAAATACATATACATTCGAGGCAATATCCCTTCAACCAATAGAGGGTTAGTCGAGGACCATTATTTCCCCTTACCACTAGGCTATCATTACTTTTTTACAACAGCTTGTATTGGATAATCAACGGTGATATGAAGAATTTTGTTCTTTTATTTTTTAACAAACGAAGTATGTTATTCTCTTGTACTATAAAAAAAAACCACTCCGAGGAGTGGTCAGCTTTCATTATGAAAGCTATAGGTTTAGGATAGGAGTGGAGAGAAACCATACTGTACCTTTATTATATGTATACGCTTCCATAATGTCAATAAGCGTTTTCATTTTATTTTATAAAAGGTAGTTCTTACTTTTTTTCACAAAAAAATGATGCACACCCTTATAGGTGTACATCATATCCGTTTGCTGACAGAAGGACGATGGCTTGATCCAAATACTCTTGGCTTCGGAAAGACAGCCTTAAAATGCCTGGCACATCTTCTCTACTCTCAATAATCTGAATGTTGCTTAGATTAATTAAGCTATTCCCTAGCTCACTCGTAATTTTACCAATGATACCAGGATGATCGGGTACGTCTACGTAACAATCATATGCCGAGAGAATCATCCCTTTGCGTCGCTCCGGCATTCTACTGCGGAATTGCCCAGCCGCYTGGAAAGCATCTACTATCGCATCTCCATCTGAATTTTCCAGCATCGCAACAAATTTATTCGTCTCTTTGCCCCAATCGCGAAGTAATTGAAGTAAGATAGTCCGATTATTAATTAATATATCACGCCATACGATAGGATCCCCCGAAGCTATTCGGGTAATATCACGGAAGCCCCCCGCAGCTAGCGATTCATATAGATCATTTTTCTCATTATAACCGCGAACCTGATTTACTAGCGATACTGCGATCATGTGTGGAAGATGGCTAATTGCGCCTACGATCTCATCATGCGCTTGGGCGTCTACTACAACGATATTAGCTTTCGTATAACTAAGAAGCTCCGTCAATCGTTCTATAGCTTCAATTGGCGTTGTTTCTTCATGTGTTAATACATAAAAGGCATTCTCATATAGATGTGAAGAAGCCGCTTCAACACCCGAACGCTCCGAGCCTGCCATCGGGTGGCCCCCAATAAATACAGCCTTCCCAAAATCCAGCTCTCTCGCGCATGCCATGACAGACGCCTTCGTACTGCCCGCATCTGATATAATGCAACCGGGTTTTAAATTAAAAGAGCTGATCTTGACAATATACTCTTCTATGTTTCCGACTGGCACACAGATAAAAATAAAATCCGCCTGCTCTGCAGCCTCTTGCATGGAGGTTGTCGCATAATCCACAACGCCCCGTTGCATATATTTATCTACTTGAGAAGGACGATTCGAATGCCCGATTACCGTAATATCCGGCTTCCCTTTTAAACAAAGGGCAATCGAGCCTCCGATTAGTCCTACTCCGAAAATCGCTACTTTTGTCATAAAGTTATCCTTGCACCGTCGCTTCCTGCAATACTTGCTCTAAAGCTTTAATAAACTTTTCATTTTGATCAGAAGTACCTACTGATATACGAATATAATTCGGATAATGCGTCCAACGCGATCTGGATATAATGCCTCTGCGCAGCAGACCATCAAATACCTCTGGTGAAGGACGTTTCACGTCAACCATTAAGAAATTTCCATAGGCAGGGAAATAAGAAAGTCCTAGACGATCAAATTGTTCGGCTAGATAAGTCAGGCCTTGTTTATTTTGTTCACGACAATAAGTAATAAACTCCTCGTCGGCTAGTGCTGCTTTCGCTGCTGCTTGCGCAACGCGCGACGTATTAAACGGCTCACGAACCTGATTAACAAACCGAATTACATCAGGATGCCCGATTCCATAACCGATTCGCAGTGCAGATAAGCCGTAGATTTTGGAGAATGTACGCAATACAATTAAATTCCGGTGCTCACGAAGCAGTTGGACTCCGTCTGGAAAATCCGTATCCTCAACAAATTCACCGTACGCTTCATCAAGAACGACTAGTACATCAGCTGGAACTTGCTTTAGAAATTCAGACAGCTCCGGCAGCGTCACTATTGTTCCAGTAGGATTGTTCGGGTTGCAGACCCAGATGATTTTCGTACGGCTTGTTATCTTGGTCAGCATCGCAGGCAAATCATGCTTGCCTTCTTTTAATGGCACCTCGATAATATGTGCATTTTCAATCTCTGCGTTATGTTTATATTGGGAAAATGTTTCATCCGCTAAAATCGTTTCGTCCCCAGGGACGATAAACGCTCTGTTTATCATCAAAATAATATCACTAGAACCCRTACCAAATATGATTTGGTCAGTTTCTACATCCAGCTTTTGTGCTAGTGCTTCTGTAAGCTCTATGCTCGCACCATCCGGATAAATATTTAAGTTACCCAATTCTTCAATAATTGCCGCTTTAGCCTGTTCAGAGCTTCCAAACGGGTTTTCATTGGAAGCCAGCTTAATTACTTCCTTCAATCCTAATTCTCTCTTGACATCTTCAACCGGCTTACCAGGTTGGTAGACGGGAAGGTGGACGATATTACTTTTCGGCTGCATGTGCCGTTCACCTCTTTTTAATAGAGTCTGGTTTTATTGCTTGCTATCCATTGTCTCATATCTGTTTGCGGTTTTAAAGTATTTTTAAACGAACGAAAGCCTCCTGCTATTCTAGCAGGAGGCACTTCAGTCTGATTATATGGTTTAACCTTTCAACTGAGCGACAAAATCACCAATTTGTTTAAGTCCAGCTTCACG
>NZ_JBFUHJ010000586.1:0-2992 GCF_056402455.1 Paenibacillus sp. P4_A7
CGGCAAATCTTTGCTTGCGAGCAGCACGCTTAGTTTCGCATTACCATCACCGCCCCCGGTGAAAGGTTCAAAATCCAACGTTACACCCGTTTTCTTCGTAATCTCCTGCATGACCGGGTCATCTGGAATACTGTTATTCAGCGGATTGATCAACCACTCTGCGAATATTTTTAGCTTAACGGGATCCTTCACCTCAGGTGATGCTGTTGCATTTGTTGCTGTATTATTGTTATCCGTGCTGGAATTACTGACAGTGCTTGTGGCGCTTTCTTTCTTATTGCCCCCTGAACATGCTGCAATTAAAGCCATGAACATTATGATAACTAGTAACAGCGCAGTTCTTCTGATTCCCTTGTTTTGCATATGAATCCTCCTTTTTTTTATAAAACGATGACGCGATTTCTATATGAAGGCACTATGGCCGAATTTAACCTTATTTTATCTTCTTATCAACCCTTAACTGCTCCGAGCATGATCCCCTTGATAAAGAAACGCTGCAGGAAGGGATAAACAATCATAACGGGCAGGGTTGCAACAATGGTAATGGTCATCCGGATTGAGTTGGGTGTCACCTTAATTTCCGAAAGCTGATTGGCTGCCGAAGCTGTTGCCGATACTGTTTGTGATTTGATCATATTGAGCAGCAGCATCTGCAAAGTAAGCAATCGCGAATCAGTCACAAAAATTAAATTGTCCATCCAAGAATTCCAATGATTAACCGCTTGAAAGATAGCTACCGTTGCCAGGATTGGTAAACATAAAGGCAGTACGATTTTAAAGAAGATTGAAAAGTACCCTGCCCCTTCTACCATAGCCGCTTCTTCCAAAGCCGGAGGAAGCTGTTCGATATATGTTTTGATCAGAATTAGAAAGAAAGGTACGATGATGGAAGGGATGACATAAACCAGAAAGTTATTTTTTAAATGAAGCGTCGTTATTAATAAATACATTGGAATCAGGCCCGAACTGATGTACATCGAAATGATAAGCGATCGATACATAGTTTTCCGAAAGGGAAGGATCGATTTAGTTAGTCCGTATGCAAATAAGGAGCATCCCATCAGAGTTAGTATGGTTCCGAGCACCGTTCTCGCCAAAGTGATCAAGGTAGCGTTAGCCAAATACTCCACCTTAAACACGTTTTGATAATTGATCAAGGTTAGTCCTTTGGGCCATAAAATAATGAGCCCTCTTTGAGCCGCCAAAGGATCTGATAACGAATAGATTATGATATAATAAAACGGGAAAAATGTAATGAAAGCCAAAACAATCATAATAAAATAATTCCCAACAGAAAAAATATTTTCCCCGGTTGATCTTCGTCTCATGATGCGAGTCCCCTCTCTAATAGATCAAATAATGTAGATCAAATAATGTTGCGCCCTGATGTCAGTTTAATTATATAATTTGCCGTGAATATGAGGATAATGCTGATGACTGATTGTTTCAATCCTTTCTATTGAAGTAAGTTTTGTCGCTCTCTATTTAGACATGAATTGCTAACAAATCAAACTCCTAAATCGGTACTTCCCTACAAATCAGTCTAGATTGGGACTCCAAGATCATGCTATTTATCCGAATCTGCTTTTTCCTACTGGAATCAGAGTCAGTTTATAACCAAAAAAACCGCCAATGGCGGTTTTTTTAGGTTTAGGATTTTTCCCTTTGAAGCGTTACTAACCTGTTCGTACAGTTGCACAAAAGGGAGTTTCTTCTTTTATATGATGATATTATTTATTTCAAACGTTCAAAATCCACTTCATATTTCCTTTTGTCTCAGTGCCTCCTGCCCTGCTTCCAAAACTGCGATAATTCGTTCCACGTCATAAACACTGCCTTTCCAAGTACCTCCGCTTACGGCTTGCAGTGCAGCCCAAAGCTTCGTATCATCTGGTAAATTCGGATCAGCAGCCATATCCGGATGAGGGGAACGGGATGCTAGAATGCGAGCACCTTCTTCCTCTGAAAATCTATTTTCACCCTCACCAATAAAATTTAAGCTTCCTTGTAAATGAATTCTATCAATAATAATCTCGATTAAATCACCATTGCGAAGCTTGCCTATCGGTCCGCCAGCCAATCCTTCCGGACCTACATGGCCAATACGTGCTCCTGTGGAAACACCAGAGAATCTAGCATCTGTGATCAACGAAACATACTTACTAAAGGGCAAATATTTAAGCGCAGACGTCAATTGATAGGTTTCCTCCATTCCAGATCCCGCCGGTTCACGGCTAGTCAAGATCATGATATCTTGCGCTTGAATCCCGCCCGTTTTGATGCCAACAACAGGCTCATGCTCGCTTGTGAATACTTTTGCTCTGCCTGTATGTCGATAAACTCCATCCGCATCCACGACTGGTCAATGGATGTCGATTTAATCACAGCTCCCTCTGGCGCTATATTGCCTGTTGGAAAAGTTACTGTCGAAGTAAGCCCTAAATAACTAGCTTGCTCTGGACTCATGATTACTGAATCCGGATCAATTCCATCCACTTCACGCAAATGCTTTCTTACCCGCAAACGGCGTTCAGAGCCTTCCCACCAATCCAGATTCTGTCCAAGCGTTTCGCCAGTAACTGTTAAAACGGTTTCATCCAGCAACCCTAAACGACGTAGATGCAGCATTACTTCTGGAACACCTCCAGCAAGAAACATGCGAACAGTCGGGTGAAATATGGGTCCATTAGGCAATACACTTACAATTCTCGGTACCGTTTGATTGATTTGACTCCAATCCTTGACTGTTGGTATTCGTAGCCCAGCAGCATGTGCAATGGCTGGAATGTGCAGCAATAAGTTTGTTGATCCGCCRATAGCAGCATGGATCACCATCGCATTCCTTATTGCTCCATCGTTCATCCGAATGCCCTTTACTTCCATCTTAATAACAGCACGCGCAGACTGACGCCCAATCTCTCGCCAAATGGTTTGACCTGAAGGATCCAGGGTGAAATGGGGTACAGCTATTCCCAATGATTCGGCAATTACC
>NZ_JBFUHJ010000587.1:0-2989 GCF_056402455.1 Paenibacillus sp. P4_A7
CTAACTTTGCTAACTTTTCTAGTTGTACCAGCTATGGTATTTGGTATGAAATGGATTACTAAGCAAACCGGACGACTATTCAAGGCACAGCAACGTAATCTCGGAGATTTGAATGGTTATATAGAAGAGACACTTTCAGGACAGCGGATTGTAARGGCTTTTTCTCAGGAAAAAACGGTTATTGAAGAGTTTCGTTTACGAAATGAACGCATTCGCGTATCTGGCTTCTGGGCACAGACGATATCTGGCTTTATACCAAAGCTGATGAACGCATTAAATAATTTAAGCTTTGCAATTATTGCTGGTGTAGGAGCTATTTTCGTATTAAATGATGCTTTAACTGTCGGCGTTATCGTTATTTTTGCGGAGTATTCAAGGCAATTCACAAGGCCGCTCAATGATTTGGCGAATCAATGGAATACGCTGTTATCTGCTGTAGCCGGAGCGGAGCGTGTGTTTGATGTGCTTACTGAGGAAGAAGAACGGAAGGATGAGTCGAGTGCCATAGAGCTGGATAAGGTGAGAGGCGCTGTAGCATTTGAAGACGTAACCTTCTCTTATGAAGGACGTTCCTCAACGCTAAGTCATGTTAGCTTTGCTGCTTCGCCCGGTGAGACGGTTGCGTTTGTTGGTCCAACAGGAGCAGGCAAGTCAACACTTATTCAACTGTTATGCAGATTTTACGATGCGGACAGCGGACGAATTATGATTGATGGTCATGATAGCCGAACGATAAAACGTGAGAATCTGCGTTCACATATGGCTTTTGTTCTGCAGGACCCGTTCTTGTTCGAAGGGACCATCCGTGAAAATATTCGCTACGGTAAATTAGAGGCAACAGATGCTGAGGTAGAGCAAGCGGCGAAGCTTGCGAATGCCCACTCGTATATCGTTAGATTACGGGGTGGATATGATTCCGTGCTTAAAGCTGATGGAAGCGGGATAAGCCAAGGGCAGAAGCAGCTGCTCGCTATTGCTAGAGCTATTTTGGCTAACCCTTCTATACTCGTACTTGACGAGGCAACCAGCAGTATTGATACGGTGACTGAAATTAAGATTCAAGAAGCATTAAATCGTCTGATGGAAGGCCGTACAAGCTTTGTTATCGCTCACCGTTTAAACACCATTCAGCAGGCTGACCAAATCGTAGTATTGCAAAATGGTGCAATTACCGAGAGAGGATCACACTCAGAGTTGCTTAATCAGCAAGGCTTTTATAGCAGGCTGTTCAATGGGCAATTAGATCCTGTTTTGTTGAATGAGGAGTAATATGCATTTAATTAATGAAGCTGGTTGAAACTATAAGGATGGAAAAAGAGTATTAATAGTTATAAAGAAGGAGGTGGGACCATGACAGCCATTACATGTACGAGCTGCGGACGGAGCAATGATGTGAATGCAGACAAGCTGTTTGAGGCACAATGCTCAAATTGCGGAGATAAGCTTATTGAGGAGACGGTTCCCTACGAGGTAACCGAAACAGAGCTAGAAGCTTCCTTAAACTCTAACGTTCAGACTGTTGATCCGAAGGATTTGGATATAAATAAGTGGATTCAGAAAATCGGGGATCACGATAAGCAAACTAAATATGTGAATGAAGGTTTTTGGTCGAAGGTGAAGCGTCACGCGGCGAAGGTTCCTTTTGCCAAAGAGGTTGTTACGCTCTACTATTGTTCTATTGATCCGAAAACACCGATAAAGGCTAAAGTAACTGCAGTAGGAGCATTAGCTTACTGGATAATGCCATTAGATCTGCTTCCGGACTTCGTGCCAGTAGTCGGATTCGTGGATGACGCAACCGCTGTATTTATTGCCTATAAGGCTCTAAGCGGTCAAATTACCGATGAGCACCGAGATAAGGCAGAACAGTTTTTTATATTGAGTAAAGATATTAAGCTGGTCGATCAATAGCTTTATGCTGTGTGAAATGAACAAAGGGGCTGCCCGGAGTCAATGACTCATGTGGACAGCCCCTTTTATCTAAAGTCAGATTCGACTTTTAAAATAAACTCCAATCAAAATCACGAGATAGCGACTCAAGAAGAGCAACACCTGCTATGCTGTTACCTTTGCGATTAAGAGCAGGGCCGACTATGCCAATGCCATAACGGCCAGGAACCATAGTTAATATTCCACCAGATACTCCACTCTTTGCGGGCAGACCGACTTGGATAGCAAATTCACCAGATGCGTTGTACATGCCGCACGTTATCATGAAGGTTTTGGCGATCTGGACGTAGCGGCGAGGAATGAGAGATTGTCCAGTCGCAGGGTTGGTGCCATTGTTTGCAAGTACGATAGCCATCTGTGCGAGATCAGCACAAGACACATTAATGGAGCAATGACGGAAGTAAACCTCTAAAACATCCTCTACATGCCCAGCTAAAACACCGTTATCTTTCAAAAAATAGGCCATTGATCGGTTAAGATTGGCCGTCTCCGCCTCCGAACGATAAACATCCAAATCATAGGTCAGCGTATCATTACCAGAAATCGTACGGAGAAAGTTTAATACGCGAGCTGATTTTTCAGCAGGGCTCTTACCTGCGATCAAGGAGGAAATAGCTATTGCTCCTGCGTTAATAAGTGGATTAAAAGGGATTCCTGGCTGTACAAGCTCAAGCTTAAGCATTGAATTGAAGTTATCACCGGTTGGTTCCATGCCTACTTTATCAAATACGGCTTCCTCGCCGATATCCATTAAAGCCAATATGAGTGTAAATACTTTTGAAATGCTTTGCATCGTAAATTGCAGCCCGTAATCACCAGCAGAGATGGAATTACCACTAGCGTCTAAAATATGTATGCCTAGTGCTTCGATCGGCGCTTTAGACAATTCTGGAATGTAAGATGCCACCATACCATGCTTGCATTGTTGACGGCTCGTTTCGAGCAAAGAAGGCAGAAGTGAGCGGATACGGTCTATTTCTATTGAAGACATTTCGTTTCTACCTCCTTCATTAAATGTTCTCATAAGACTATAGTATGT
>NZ_JBFUHJ010000588.1:0-2958 GCF_056402455.1 Paenibacillus sp. P4_A7
GTATTCATGTCTCCCGCTCGCGATAACAATCTAGGAATCGATCACGGAATCACGACACGTTCTGTACGCAAAGCGTTAGAGCGTCATCCTGATTCTAAAGCAGTACTTGTCATTAATCCAACTTATTTTGGTATTTGTGCCAACCTGAAAGAAATCGTCGATCTTGTTCATAGCTTTGACATCCCTGTTCTTGTCGACGAGGCGCATGGCGTACTCATTCATTTTCATGAGAATTTGCCCATGTCTGCCATGCAAGCAGGTGCTGATATGGCAGCGACAAGCGTTCATAAGCTCGGTGGTTCAATGACACAAAGCTCTGTACTGAACGTGCGTAAGGATAGAGTCAATCCTCATCGCATTCAAACCGTTATTAGTATGCTGACCACAACGTCTACTTCTTATATTTTGCTTGCTTCGCTTGATACGTCAAGACGCAATCTTGCTCTAAATGGACACGCTATCGCAGAACGCGCAATTGAGCTCGCTCAGCTCGCACGTAAGCAAATTAACGAGATACCTGGCTTGCATTGCTTCGGTGAAGAAATTCTCGGTGATGAGGCAACTTATGATTATGATCCTACCAAAGTTTCCATTCATGTACGCCATCTTGGCATTACCGGCTATGAAACGGAAAACTGGCTGCGGGATAACCATAATTTAGAAATCGAAATGAGTGACATGTATAACATTCTTTGCTTAGTTACTCCTGGAGATACCTCTGATTCGATATCAAAATTAATATCCGCATTAAAAGGCTTGTCCGATCACTTCCATGAAGGTGCTGAAGCACGCGAATTGGTTGTTAAAATTCCGGACATTCCACAGCTTTCATTAACACCGCGAGATGCCTTTTATGGTGAAACAGAAGTGCTTCCCTTCAAAGAATCTGCCGGACGTATTATTGCAGAATTTATTTATGTTTATCCGCCAGGTATTCCAATCCTATTGCCTGGAGAGGTTATTACTCAAAAGAACATCGACTACATTGTCGATCACGTTCAGGTAGGCCTGCCAGTCAAAGGGCCAGAAGATCGCAGCATCGAATTTGTTAAAGTAATCGTGGAAGAAACAGCCATCTCCTAATTAACTCAAAGTCAATAATAATTAACTGCCGATTATAGCGTCTATTTATAGCCGCTCTGATCGGTTTTTTGTTGGCCGCCCCTAAAAAATCCACTTATTGTAAACGATTTTACTGCATGCTATGATGTTGACAGAGGTGAGATGCGATGAGTCAAAGCGCTTTCATAAAATTTGTGCAAGGATCATCCGTTGCGAGCATGACACTTGAAGATGTGCGAAACAGGCTGATGCATTACAAAGAGCAAACCGCGTTAACCGGTTCGCAATTAGACTGGGATTACGCAGAAGCTGCCTTTCCTTACACGTTTGAATCCAAGCAGGATGATCGTTGGTTTTATTTGAAAGGCATCAATTCACTTTATAATTCCATCATATTCGGACCAAGTGAAGCGCCCAGCGCTTCCGGCCATACCGTACCTTGTGTACAGGTTGTACTAACGGATGAAGCTACTCACGGTGATAAATCTAAGGCAAACGAGCTTTGCAAATATATGGCCAAGCAGCTTAAAGCGGAGCTTACGATGTTTAACGGCCGTACCATCTATTACAATCCTAGAAAATAATAAAGTCTAAGTCGTAACGGCTGTCGCCAACCACTACGGCAATAACATTCGCGCTCCCGGAGAAAGATAGGAACATTTACATGCTATCACTTATAAATGTTCTTATCTATTGAAAAAAGATCAACGAGTGTTAGTCGAAGATCTTTATTTCAATGGTACTATGTTCGGTCGGTATCAATTAGTTCTCTTCGCTCTCCGTACGAGCAATTTCCTCGTATATAGCTGTTACACGATCCCACTCTGCATCATCTTCGATGCCAACTAAGAAGGTTTCCTCGTTCTCTTCATCCATACGGAAAATAACGCCGTCAGCTTCTGGATCGTTACGATCAAGTAGTACTGCGTACACTTTTTCTTCGGATTCAAACGTATACACCATGACCATTTCGCGATCCTGGCCCTCGTCGTCAGTCACGATAAATACATGTTCCTCATGCTCGTGGTCTTCTCCACAACCGCAATCTTCATTATGCTGATGTTCGCTCATGATATAACCTCATTTCAATAATATATACAGACCACCATATCCTATCACGACAGTCTATATAAGGTCAAACAAAACGCCTCTTCTAATCGAGAGGCGTTTCTCTTGCTACAATGAGGAAATAAGTTTCTCCGAAACAACCGTCCACTCGTCCGTCGCTTTCGTTTTTATAAAAAAGCGAATTGGATATTTGCCAGTAGACTCGAATTTGTAATCAACATCCTCCGTCGCGTACCAGAAGTTATCACTTGTTGGACTGACGTTACCGGTTTGTATCACTTTCTCTTTGCCGCTTGGATCGAAGATCGATACCTTTACAGCTACAATATCCGTCTTTAAATTATCAATTTGGGCAAACACTTTAAAGCTGCCTTGGAAGCCCTTATTTACGTTTCCGAAAACAGCGTTATTCCGGAATAGAAACATATGAACATTCGGCTTATATAGGGTTGCGCGTTTGCTCTGATTATCCCATTCCAGTATCACTTGCAACGATGACGCTAATTGCCGAAGCGGCAAATAGGTTTTGCCTTCAACGATTATCCCGTCCTCGGTTTGATCATTCCCATTTACTATAACCCGAACCTTCTGCGATGCAGAATCAGCAAACATCATCGTTCCGCCCCATAGCGATAGCAGCAGTAACAAAATAATAACTTTTCTAACTTTCATTACACGATAACCCTCCGTCCGCTTGTCTGGATGTTAGGTTATACTCAGAAAATGTTACGAAGTTGCGGCCTACATTAAAATTTTTTATAATTCCAAAAAAAATACGACATACCTTTTTATGTGTCATATGCTGTTGAATCTTGCGCATGCCTGGGA
>NZ_JBFUHJ010000589.1:0-2952 GCF_056402455.1 Paenibacillus sp. P4_A7
TTGACCCGTTAAGACATGGGAGTGAAAACCTCCAAGGGCGGCGTGGAGAATGCGTGCAGTAAATGGAAGTATATGGGGCGAATATATCCCCCCCTCTATTCCCGTGCGCCTTCATGTTGCCGAAGTCTAATACGGAGTCCCCCTCTTTGTCTTTCATCTTTAACCAACCGGGCGAAATCCTGCGAATAAGCGAGCATTCGTGAGAAAATCATATCGTACCAAGGGAGCTTAATGAAATGAGCAGGCTACCGTAGCGCCTGCTCATCAATGTGTTCATTCAACTAAAGTTCCCAGTTAATTTAATCGTAAATTTTACTGAGATGAGAACTATATTGTGCTTCCTCAAAAGTCATTGGAGGGATCTTATCAAGCCAATCAACTTTCGAACCAATTCCTTCGCATCCCAAAAGCATATCTTCCCTTGTACTTATATCAATACCGACTTGCTTCCAGATAATATACCCATTGGCTTTAACTACATTTGCTACAATTACTGCGCACGACAAATCGCAATCATCTGGGCACATTAGTACTGGTAAAACAACCTCTTTACTTGCTGAATTGAACCTTCCTTTAATACATTCTTTCTCTTTCGAGTCGTAGACCCAATCAATAATTGTTGGGATCATTCCCAGAAGGTTATTTGAAGGATAATACTTGTGAAGCAATATATCCAGAGGAGTACCATCAATGACGATAGTGTGATGCTCAACTTTACAGTACTCACTTTTCATTGGTACGACTTCAATTTTATTCAACAGTCCCATTGATTAGACACCTCACTTTGAGCAATTAGCACACCTATATCGTATCTCGATTTACTCCGTTATCCTGTACGTTAGCTTAATAACAACAAGGAACACTGTCGCAGCAAACTGCCCCTAATTTGTTCAACTAACGTTCTCCGTTAGCATTCCTGTAGAGCGTTAAATTTCCGCTTTGCAAAAAAACGAGCGCCTCGGTACGATGGAAGTACGCAACGGGTCATAGCCCTAAAAATTCCATCATCCAGGAGGACGCTCTATTATGAAGTTTAAATCGCAAGCGAGACAAAATCAACTCATTGAAAAAATTACTGCTCAGCATTTAGTTGTCGGGATCGACATTGCCCAGCAAACGCATGTCGCTCGTGCAGTTAACTTTCGAGGAATCRTGCTCGGTAAYTCCCTATCCTTCTCGAATGACGAGGAGGGTTTTCAAATCCTTCTACGCTGGATCCAAACGTTGCAATACGATCACGCTTTAACAGCTGCTGTTGTTGGCATGGAGCCTACTGGGCATTACTGGTTTAACCTTTCGAACTGGCTTTCGGATCGCCAATTTGAAGTCGTTCTTGTCAATCCACATCTCGTGAAAAAGAATAAAGAGAATCGTGACAATACACYGTCCAAAAGCGAGACAAAAAGGATGCCCTAGTTATCGCAGACATGGTCAAAAACGGCTACTATTCGTTCAYTCGCAACACACCAGAAGCATTTGAAGAACTGCGTGTCTTTCTCTCAAACCGCGACTCTGTCGTTACGAGACTCGTTAGTGCGAAGAACCAAATCCATCGCTGGGYCGACGTTGTGTTCCCTGAACTGCGACACGTCTTCAAGAACATTATGTGYAAGGGCTCAYTGGCCACACTTCGTCTTTTCCCTACGCCCGAAGAATTGTGTAAATTGCAGCATCAAGATGTCTTACAAGGTTGGAAATCGATTATGAAACGACATTCTGGTGAGCGAAAAGCTCGAGCTCTTATCCTATTGGCTTGCAGATCTGTAGGTTCTAAGCAAGCCACACACGCATACAAGCTTCACTTGAAACAACTACTCGATGAGTACGATCTTGCTTGCCTACAATTGCAAACGGTAGAAACGGAGATTATTGCCGTTTTGGAACGCATACCATTTGCGAAATCCATGCTTGCTGTCAAAGGAATTAGTGAGATTTCCTTAGCTGGTATTCTAGGTGAGGCGGGGGATTTAAGCGGCTTTGTTCATGGGAATGCCTTACTRCGTCATGCTGGTCTCAACCTCGCAGAAGCAAGCTCAGGTAAATGGACCGGACAGATGAAGATTAGTAAGCGTGGACGATCTCGACTCCGCCGTTTCATCTTCATGATGACCWTRAGTTTAGTYGCGAACAATCCRGAGTTYAAAGCYATGCATGCCTACAATGTAMAGRTAAAGAAGATRAAGAAAATGAGGTCCATTATGAAGTTGTGTGGTAAATTAGCTAGAATCCTAGTTGGAATGGCCCGTAGCGGCGAAGCTTACAATCCTCCTAAAACGATGCCAATCCAGTTAGCGGCTTAACCTATACTTACCGTTTCGTTGTACGAGTTTTGGCTTATTCGCAGGATTTCAAAGAAAGCACGGAGTACCGGATACATTGAACCAAAGGGCACCGACCCGTACCGTTAGCAAGACCGGCCTCCACCCCTTGGATAGGCGTAACGAAGGAATGAGAGGGCACTGACCCGTTAAGACATGGGAGTGAAAACCYCCAAGGGCGGCGTGGAGTATGCGTGCAGTAAATGGAATTATGTGGGACGGATAAATCCCCCCTCTATTCCCGTGCGCCTTCATGTTGCCGAAGTCTACTACGGAGTCCCCCTCTTTGTCTTTCATCTATATCCAACCGGGCGAAATCCTGCGAATAAGCGAGCATTCGTTAGTAAATCATATCGTACCAAGGGAGTTCAATCAATCACATTTTTTTGTAGGCATTGTACCAGTGATAAGGTTGAATCTCTGCTAAAGTTTTATACCGCAGGCTTCCATCAGGAGTATAAACTGCTGCTTTTACGCCTTCTCCCCAATAGAACAACCGTTCCTGACAAACACCGCATGGAGTTAGTACCATAAATTCCTCTTCTTCGTTATTCCTAACAACACAGACAGAATGTGTTATCTGTGTCTTTAATTTATGTGCTTCTAGTATTGCACCTGTCTCAATGCATAACTC
>NZ_JBFUHJ010000590.1:0-2940 GCF_056402455.1 Paenibacillus sp. P4_A7
CTTTTACCCTCTATAGAAACAATAGGTTTAACATTATTAAAATGTGAGATCAGAAGCCATTGATTGGTGGTATAGAATATTTTTAACATACTTTGATTCGGTGACAAGCAATGAAAACATTTCATGTCAGCCCCTCCATTGAAGGTAACCTGTCCTAGCATGTATCTTATGAGTTTAGAACTAGTGCGAACACAGTTAGGTTGATAAGGCAGTTATTAAAACTAGATGCGCCACCTCCACCATTCATAACACAATTTCACTTTGGCTAGGTCTATCTATAACATTTTGATTACTATCCAAAAATTCCAAGTAGCATGATTTTCCATCCAAACGGAATCCTCGTGTCGTAAATAGACAATCACCGATATCTCGAAAGCACAACCAGTAAATAAAATGGTATTAGACCCATTTTAGTATATGTAATATTGTTATTTGCGGCTGTTTCTATTGTCCCGAGACTGCGGATTACTGTACCTACAATCATATTAKCCGTACTTGTCGGCAAACTGTCAAAATAAGACTTCTTTACCTTCCCGGCAATATCTGTAACTTTTCCTACTACGCCGCCAACAGCGGTCACCMCAAAACTTGTAACCGTGTTAACCGCATCGGTACCACTCCCACACCTTATCAGKCAGCTGGGCAAAGAAATCAATGATGCCCGTAAGGATATTCGTCCCGACTTCAATCGCCTTTTTCACCATATCGAGAAGCCATTGTTCAAAATCGGTACATACTTTTAATAGAAATACTATCTTTGAATGCTGATCCGGTGCCGAAAAAGTAATTGGAGATGAAACAGAAATGAGTAAACTCTAATCTACCTTAATTTTTTCTAATTGGCATTACGCGCGCTAATTAAGTACCATAAGTACATAACCTTTTTATCTGCTCCTCTAAAGCGGTTGGATAACCGCTCTAGGGGCGCCTTTCAATTATTGAAACGATTGAATGGATCAAATGCGCGACTAATCATATCTAATTCAAACTCGGTGAAATATATCGTTTACATGCCATCATGCACACCGCCTATTCATTGAAGATCATTAAGCGATTGACTATGGGTTGCTGAAGGTTTTAGGTCTGTCTTATTTTCATTCAATAGAACCCGTCAACAAACCCATCATACCGAGGCGCTCCTTTTTTTGACAAAGGCCAAATCTTAGGCGAGTGAACAAAGTGAGGATGTATTCTAAAGGCATCAGAATATTGATTGGTGTTGTTTTTATCGTTTGTGTAGTGGGAGGTGCAATGGCATTCCAAATCACATATGCTAAAAGTACGATTAATCAAAGCCACACAAATCCTCCTAACTATCCTGAAAATGAAAATGGAAAGACATACGGTTCTGCCGAAGAAGCTACCTCTGTTCCCTAAAAGTTTCTCACTCTTCACTCTATAGCCGTTCGTCTCGTCCGTTTCACTTCTTATACGACACCAAATAATGGAAAGTTGCGCTAAACTGCCCGTTAGTTTAATGAAATGAGCAAGCTACCGTAGCACCTGCTCATCAATGTCTATGATTCAACTATAGTCTCCCGTTAGCGTAAGATTGTTTGGTTACCTTACCCTTACATCAAGAGAAGGTACTTGCCAGCAACTTGTACAAAATTATTATCTTAAGTGTTCTGGAATTCTTTCAGGTGAAATATTCATTACAACCGTTTCCGTCGCTGTTAGTTTCGTTAATTGCAGGTTCTTTATCTAATAATTATCGAAAATTCCTAAGTCAGTGGGTCTTCTCCAAACTTATCCCATAATAAAGGGTATCTTTCCTCTAGGTCTTCTTCCTCCCAATCAAATTCAATATCAATTGGTTCAAATGTATAACCTCGTGCTTCTAATTCATTTAAAAATTCTGAATAAATATCATCGTTATATTCAAACGATCCTGTTTTTTGATATGTGTACGCATCTGAAGCCGCTGATAAAATCTCTTCCAACTGAGGCGCAAATTCATCTTCTTGTAAATTATCTTCAGTGAAATATTCTGCTAGAAATTCAGGATTATTTACTCCCTGATTGAAAACTTCTTCTCCACGAGAAATAAGCCAGCCTCTGAAGTAATCAAATCCATCGTCTGAACATCCTCCCATTATTACAAAAGCTGCGCCCCATAATGACGATGTATAAGATTGTTCCAACTTATTTCTAAACTCAATTTCGAATTCAATGATCTCTTCTGTTCTTTTCTTTACCAATTCTTGGGTTAACCATTCTACTTGTTCTGCACCGTTCTTTTTTGAATTATCTATCATTTTCCAAAAATATTTATTCGTCATAGGTACAGCTCTCCTTTGGTTTTTATTATTTTCATTGCGGGGATATCTTTTACCGTTATATTCACGAAGTTCGTAAATACTCCATCCCGAAATGTATTCGAGAAGCGATTGAACTATCCTGCCCGTTAGTTGAGAAAAGGCAACCGATCATCTGGTCTATTTTTTTCTACAAGCTTTATCATAATTAATTTATTGGGTATAGGTAATTTCTACCATATATAAAAGATATTTCATTTATTGAGGTCATAAAGTATTGGTCTATTTAACCCTAGTAAAATATTGCCAATATCTGTTAAGATATGTTTTTCAAGGATTTTCACTTAATAAACATATAAAAAAGGAGACAAATATTGATGAGAAAATTAAGATTAGGTTTTATTACTGGGTTTTTAGTAGTCTGTATGTTACTAACATTTTCCGGAGCAGCCAGTGCAAGTGAATGGCCAGGTCCAAAGATTTATGCGGATGATTGGCCTGAGAGAGGTTGGTGCTGAAATCTAGCCCAGATTTCTTTGAATAATTCTAAACTGTTCGTATCACCTATTTTTTATCATTCTTAAAAGCCTTTGCCGAATCAAGAGGGAACTGAAAAAGCCCAAAGTCCGATATTTCTAGATTCCAAAATAATAAAATTAA
This sequence comes from Paenibacillus sp. P4_A7, assembly GCF_056402455.1. Classification (NCBI taxonomy): domain Bacteria; kingdom Bacillati; phylum Bacillota; class Bacilli; order Caryophanales; family Paenibacillaceae; genus Paenibacillus; species Paenibacillus sp. P4_A7. The sequence continues at coordinate 2,919 of NZ_JBFUHJ010000590.1, forward strand.
AATGAGCCTCTAGAATCACTTC
>NZ_JBFUHJ010000591.1:0-2929 GCF_056402455.1 Paenibacillus sp. P4_A7
TTGCATTGGAAGACGTCTAATGAGAAAGGGATAGTCATTCATGCGGCTGGATCCGAGCAAAGCGGACAAACTGCACAGCTGGAAGACGGACAGCAAGCGACTAGCTCACCGGGCGTAAATGCTGAGGATGGTGGGACGAAAACTCCGGGAGGGGAACAGACAGCTGAGCCAACCGTCGGACAAGAAACACCCGAATCACCGGCAGATGGTCAGTCCGAGGGGCAGGGTGAGATCAGTGGTTCCGATCAAGCTGCGAAGCCTAATCCGGGAGCTACAGATGTACCAAACAAGCCTGTAGACAAAAATCCGTCAGATAAAGGTCCAGGTCGGACGGATAATCCTAATCTATCGAAACCCAAACCACCAAGTGTAAAGCCGACTGTTCCACCTGGTGTAACTCCAACTGATCCGCCTGTCATAGCTCCGACTGAACCGCCAGTCAATCAAACAGTAAAGTATAAGCAAGAAATTATTAAGGTTCAAGTGATGTGTACGCAGGATATGAATGATATTTTAATAGAAGCGGATTCAGCCATTCAGGATGTGGATATATTTGATCCCATTGCCTTTCAGAAATTTAATGAGCAACTGCTGAATAAGATGGCGACTGCGGAATCTAAATGTGACAATATGTTTAAAGTGGTCATTCAAAATGCGGAAAAAGACTCTGTATCACCGAATGTATTAGAGGAATGGAAGCAAACGTTTTACGAGCTGAAGGAAGAGCTATTAGCAGAGTATGAAGCTAATCTGCAGAAGCTAATGGGAGGGTAAGCTATTCTTCCTTTGGCAGGGTACGATCACGGAGTACACGTTCAAGCAAATTGCGAATTAACTCCAGATCGTCCCTCTCCAAAGGAACCCCATCCCAATGAAGCTGCTCGTAATTTAAATATTCTTTGGCATTATGGTTTAATTCAGTAGGAGGCTCAGGATAGTCAGTTAGCCCTAGAAGATAATCCGTTGACGTTCGCAGTTTTCTGGAAATCGTCTGAATGGATTCAAGCGTCGGCTGACGATATCCTGATTCATACCCCGCATACGTGCTTTTTGCAACCCCCAAATAATCAGCCAATTCCTGCATCGTTAACTTTCTATTTTTCCGCAGCTGCTTTAATCGTTTCGCGAACATCCGATGAACTCCCCCCTAGTAAATGCCACATCATTATAGCATGTTTGCTAGTTGCTTGCACAAAGCGGGATCATGTCAGAATATCTACGAAACGCCAAGGGGATTGTTTGGATTCTCTTTTGAAAATAAATAAATAATTTACAGCTTGCGGCGATTTGCCTTTTTTCTCAAGCATGATCGGCAGCTTGATTTCCATGGAGAGGCTCTCATCCGAAACTGGATCGTTCATGGGAGATATACGTTTTGATTTCGACTGCTTTTGCTCTCTAATCGAACGGATAGACAACATTTCCTCCGCAAATAATTCGAGCTTTTCCTTAGGGAGTCCAACTGCAATTTGTGTCAATAAGTCATTGTCCTGATGATTCATTACCTCTATGAACGATTTTGCGAGCACAGCTGGAGAAGCAGAATCAAAATAAGCTGACAGCTTTCCGGCAGCTCGATATACCATCATCTGATGCGCCAAATCAGGATTATCTGACTTATGTGTCTTGCTGCCATAAAAATGAATGCAGAAATGTCCGGAGAAACCATTTTCAGGGATGCCATCACCGCCATGAGGCATGCCATTCATCGAAGCAGCTATCCAATCTTGTCCATTATGAACGAGAATCGCTTTTCTCTTCCAGCTCCAATGATCATTGTATATTTGTTTCATGATCATCGTATCAGCCTTCGTTAGAGGCTGCACGTCGGCATGATCATGACCTGCCCGTCTTTGTACTTGAAAAGTAAGGCCGCTCTCCAAATCTGTAACGGAAAATTTACTTTTCCGCGGCACCATGATTTGCGCAGATTCCCATGGAACCAGGTCTCCATAATGATGAGTACGCAAGGATTCAGCCAAATGTATCAATTCATTAGCAACGTCTTTGGTTAGGACGAGTCGATTCATTTTGGATTCATTCCATAGATTCCCTGTTGGCTCCAAACGGTAGCTGTCTTGTTGATCACCTTGAATAAGGGTTACTTCGATATCAGGCAAGAAGGAGCTTCCTACTGTACGTTCAGGCTTGCCGTTATCCAATGCTTTCGTAATGTCAGAGCTCTCGATAGCCAGCTCGCTAAACAGAGCAGCATTTTGTACGGAACGGACCGTAATAATGACCTTTGTACTCGTCTTGGCCTCAGGTGCGGGCTTTGCTGCTTCTATTGCATTTATGTTGGGTATAGGTTGAAAGATGATTCCCGCGAATACGGCGATAAAAAAAATGACAAGCTTCCTTAATAAACGTTGATCCATCTAAATTCCTCCGGATAAAGTAATGTGAAAATAGCCGTGTTAAAACGCTGTATATGTATTTTCAGCAAATCAACCACTATTTATGTACTTAAGCTGCGATGTATGGACAATGCCATTCAGAAACATACTACCTCGATAAGATCGCAAGCAGGAGGTTATCGATTTTGGGACTACAATTTATACTGGCCCTTCTATTCATGTTCCAACAGGTTCAGCAGCTAGAGCCATTGATGATTGAGTATCAGGGACAAAAGATAGCAGTCGTATCTCCCTCCGAATACACCCATCCATTACCGGGAGTTCCCATTGTGAAGGATAACAAGCTAGATCAATTAATGGAAGATGTGCATTCACGAACGTATAAAGCACCCATAAATGCCACATTGGATAGTGGAGGCAGAATCATACCTGAGCAAACAGGCAGTAAGCTCAATAAAAGAGCATTTACGGAGCAATTTTACAGTTATATATATGAAGGCGGTGTCTCAAGGATGGAGGCTCCGATGCTGACTATTCATGCTAAAGTGGATAGCGAGCTTATGTCTCTGATT
>NZ_JBFUHJ010000592.1:0-2911 GCF_056402455.1 Paenibacillus sp. P4_A7
GGCTATGTTAAAGTGCGTGATCTTGCCGCAGAGATTGGAATAGCAGTTAGCTGGGATGCAACTTCTAGAGTGGTGCTGCTKACGTAAGTACGAGTAGGTGTAATTGACAGGGTGAAGGAGCTGTTCCTAAAACCATGCTTATGGTTAAGGGGCAGCTCCTTCTGTTGTTCGAGTGTATGATACCCTTATTTGCCTTTTCGTGACGCCGCCCAAAAGGCAAGGACAATAAGAGGTATGAGTATGAACCATGGAATAGTTATTGTGTCGCCGACGATTAAAGCAAGCATCATGACCGCAATAATACCGAGAATAATGTACAGACATCCTCTGCCGAATGTTTCCATTTTTGCCCTCCTAAAAGTTTTGCGAATGCAAAACCATCTTCGTAAGCATGGACTTAGGCTTTGCGAATGCAAAACCATCTTCGTAAGCATGGACTTAGGCTTTGCGAATGCAAAACCATCTTCGTAAGCATGAGCTTCCAATAAGTATATTCGGTTATTACGTATTTAAGGCGTATGAGGCTTCAATTATTAATAATGGAGGAAGCTCGTGGCTTACGTTGAGTGTAAACAAAAAAAATGGGTTCTGATGAGAACGCCCGAAGTTAGAGAGCCTACGATTATCTGTGTTGTTAGATCGAGTAACCTGATACGCCTGTTGTTTTTTTGCTAACAACTACAACAAACCCATTCTTTCTCAAGCAGTTTAAGGCGGGGCAGAAAGCGAGTTAGTGGTGAGCTTATCATAATGATCACCTCATTTATCAAAGAATTACTATATCAAAGCAGAAGGATAGGCGAATGATACAGGCTGGAATCCTTGCTGCAATAGGGAAAGACAATTAATTCAAGGCAAGAAAGGGAATAGGTAGGCTAAATAATGGACAAAGTATTTGGTAACTTACGCATCTGTAACCATCAGTAGGAGGTCAAAAAATATGGGAAGTACATTGTCGATTTTCGCGCTAGGCGGCATACAAGAAATAGGGAAAAATATGTATGTGGTGCAATATGGTGAAGATATAATTGTTATTGATTGCGGGTCCAAATTTCCAGATGAGAGCTTGTTAGGGATTGATCTCATTATCCCAGACATCACTTTCCTTAAGGAGAACAAGGATAAAGTACGGGCTATGATTGTTACCCACGGACACGAAGATCATATTGGGGGAATTCCTTATATTTTAAAGCAAATGAATATGCCTATTTATGGATCGCAATTAACTTTGGGATTGATAAGAGGAAAATTAAAAGAAAACAATCTGCTTCGAGATACCGAGCTTAATGAAATTAACTCAGATTCCATCATTGAATTAGGCTCATTTAAAATAACTTTTTTCAAAACTAATCACAGTATCCCTGATTGTCTAGGGGTTGTGTTCAATACACCCGAAGGAACCGTCGTACATACGGGAGATTTCAAATTTGATTTAACACCAGTAAATAATGAGTATCCAGATATTCATAAAATGGCTAGTATAGGGGCAAACGGAGTACTCGCCTTACTATCAGAGAGCACCAATGCAGAACGCCCAGGCTTTACACCATCTGAAAGGCTTGTAGGGGAGCATATTATTGAAGCCTTTAAAAAAGCAGAAAATAAAATATTTATATCTACATTTGCTTCGAATGTTCACCGTCTCCAGCAAGTCATTCATGCAGCGGAGTTAACAAATAGAAAGCTGCTGTTACTGGGAAGAAGCATGGTAAATGTTGTTACAATAGCCATGGAGCTTGGTCACTTGAAGGTTCCAGATGGAATGATAGTTGAAGTCAAAGAAGCAAATGATTTATCGCGTGATAAAGTTGCTGTGCTCTGCACGGGCAGCCAGGGAGAGCCTATGGCCGCACTATCTCGACTTGCTAGCTCTAGCTATCGTCAGGTTGAGATTTTGGCAGGAGATACTGTAATCTTCGCTGCTTCACCTATACCAGGAAACGAAAAAAATGTTTCTAATATCGTAGATAATTTATTTCTTTTAGGTGCAAATGTGATTTATGGCTCAGGATCCGCTACGGGAATGCATGTATCCGGACATGCAAGCCAGGAAGAGCTCAAATTAATGTTGACGTTGATGAAACCAAAGTATTTTATCCCTATTCACGGTGAGTACCGAATGTTATTTCAACATCGATTATTGGCAGAAGCAGTTGGCGTGAACAGAGAAAATATTTTTATTATAAAGAATGGGGAAGTCGTTGATATTAAAGACCAGACAGCTATCCAGAGTCGTAAATTGCCAGCAGGGAATACGCTTGTTGATGGTTTTGGAATAGGCGATGTCGGAACCGCAGTGTTACGTGACAGGAAACACCTTGCTGAGGATGGAATCCTTGTTGTAGTTGTAACATTAAGCAAAGCAGAAGGTCATTTGTTGTCTGGACCAGATATTATAAGCCGCGGATTTGTGTATGTTCGAGAGTCAGAGGTTCTGATGGAAAAAATAAATGAGTCAGTATTACGTACGATTCAGGAGATGCAGAAAACCGGGAACCCTATGGAGTGGGCCTTCTTGAAACACAAAATAAAAGAGTCCATTGGGAAGTATGTCTACTCAGAAACAAAGAGAAGGCCGATGATCCTTCCGATCATTATTGAATTGTAAAATAAACCAATAAGAAGCCTGTCGTGGTTGAAGGATCTCCACGTCAGGCTTCTTCATGTTATCTGTTAAAAGGAACGCCCTGATTCGGCATTGATTGTGCTTGCTGCATGTTATTTGCTGCTTCTGCTTCTCTTTCCAGATACGTCTTATGACAATACATGTGGGAGATACGCGGGATATAAACAGGCGAACCAGGCTGAATTGCATTTGAACCTGCTATGTGGGGATTAGCTTCTTCAAGAATTGCGTGGGGAATATTGTACATATGTGACACCTTCTCTAAAGTATCGCCGGGTTGTGTGG
>NZ_JBFUHJ010000593.1:0-2905 GCF_056402455.1 Paenibacillus sp. P4_A7
ACATTGACGGCAAGGTTATTGAATATTCGAAAAAATATTTGCCTTCAATCGCGGGCGAGCTCGACAATCCGCGTGTAGAGGTTCTTGTAAATGACGGTTTCATGCACATTCATGATCACAAAAATACGTACGATGTTATTATGGTTGATTCCACTGAGCCAGTTGGTCCTGCTGCCAACCTGTTCACGCGCGGCTTCTACCAAGGGATCTACGAAGCTTTGAAGGAAGACGGTATCTTCGTTGCACAAACAGACAATCCTTGGTTCAAGGCTGATCTTATTCAAAGCGTTAACAAAGACGTGAAGGAAGTATTCCCTATCGTTCGTGTATATACAGCTAATATCCCGACATACCCAAGTGGCATGTGGACATTTACAATGGGCAGCAAGAAGTATGATCCGACTGCAGTTGATGAGTCCGCCATTCCAGAAATTGATACCAAATATTATACAGCGCGTCTTCACAAAGCAGCTTTCGTACTGCCTAAATTTGTTGAAGATCTCATTAAGTAAGAGCAGCTGCGCATAAGAAAGAGAGGACAAGCTTAATGAAACTCGACCAAAAATATTCCGGTAACGTCTTTATCCTGAGCTCGGACAATTACGAGAACTCCAAAGCTGTCATCTACGGCATGCCGATGGACTTTACCGTTAGCTTCCGTCCAGGTTCGCGCTTCGGTCCTCCTCGTATACGCGAGGTATCAATCGGGCTTGAAGAGTATAGCCCTTACCTCGATCGCAGTCTGGAGGACATCGAATATTTTGATGCCGGCGACCTGCTGCTTCCATTTGGAAACGCGGCACGCAGTCTCGAAATCATCGGTGAATTCGTGCGCGGTGTGTTAGACGACGGCAAAGTTCCGGTTGGACTCGGCGGCGAGCATCTCGTTTCGTGGCCAATCTTCCAAGAAGTTTATAAAAAATATCCTGATCTTGCGATTATTCACTTCGATGCTCATGCCGATCTTCGTGAGTCATATGAAGGTGAACCATTGTCTCACTCGACGCCGCTGCGTAAAGCGGCAGGCTTAATGGGTCCTCAGAACATTTATCAATTCGGTATTCGTTCAGGATCTCGTGAGGAATGGCAATATGCGAAAGAGAACATTAACTTCCATCCTTTTGAGGTACTGGAGCCGCTGAAAAAGGTGCTTCCAGAGCTAAAAGGTCGTCCCGTTTACTTGACGATTGATATCGATGTGCTTGATCCTTCCGCAGCACCTGGTACAGGTACAGCAGAAGCGGGCGGCATTACTTCGAAGGAGCTTATCGAAGCGGTTCATGCCATTGCTCGTTCCGGAGTTAACGTTGTTGGCTTCGACTTAGTCGAGGTAGCACCAGCATACGACCCAACGGAGCAAACACAAATCGTTGCAGCGAAGGTTATTCGTGAAATGCTGCTAGGCTTCTTGAAGTAAATTTTCTGATCGAAACATACGAAGAGTTTGACCTAGTGAAGATGCTGGGTTCAGGCTCTTTTTTTTATTTCGGTTATAATGAAGGTTACATTGCGTTCCCGCAATAGTGGAGGCAGGATCAAGTAGCAGTTGAAGGGATCATCTTGACGACAAACGAATATTGCAAAGTGCTAATCGTAGATGATGAAATATTGATCAGACAAGGGATGGATGGTGAAGAGTTGACTAAGCTCATTAAGCTGCATTATCCCAATATTGAAGTGATTGTATTAAGCAGCTTCGGTGAAACCTTACGGTCTGCATAGACAATTTCGTTCGTACAGAAGCCGAAATCGGTATGACGATTGCCAAAGTCACCACCATACGCGAGAAACTCTTTGCCGTAGCGATCTTTCTTCACGATTGCCTGATGGTGCTAGACTGGGGCTGTTCAAAAATACGGCTGCCGATAATGTATCTGGTTATGTCGTACCGCAGGAATCAGGCAACCGTACCGGTGTTCGCCGTGCGAGCGTGCTTGACCGGAAAGGAAGAGGCATTCGAATTATTGCCTCAGGCGAGCCAGTAGAGTGTAATATTTCTCCCTACACAGCGATTGAACTGGAGAGCGCACAGCATCACTATGAGCTTCCAGAGGTGCATTATACAGTTATCACAGTAGCTGGGCGGCAAATGGGCGTCGGCRGTGACGACAGCTGGGGTGCGCCAGTTCACGAAGAGTATACGATAAAAGCTGATCAAGACATGACATTCGAGTTTACCATTAATCGCGTTTAAGTCTTGCAATAAGGTTAACAATTAAAGGGTTGTCCCAAAAGGTCTGAGAAGACCATAGGGACAACCCTATTTGGGTATAATAGAATTAAAATAATGATACATTACCTCTTATAATAATGTGTTTTCTGTAACAATTCGCAACTAGGAGGATTAGTGAATGCGTATTTACTCATTTCCACCAGTCATTGATGAACGGGCACAAGTGCTTATCCTAGGAACCGCACCAAGCGTAAAGTCATTGGAGCATAAGCAATTTTACGGGCATCCGCAAAATTTCATGTGGCCCATCCTATATCGTTTATTTGCTGAGACAGCACCTGATCCCATCTATGAGAATCGGCTTGCCTTCTTGAAAGAGCATCGATTGGCGCTGTGGGATGTCATCGAGTCTTGCGAACGCGAAGGAAGCTTGGATGTGAAAATAAAGGATGAGGTTCCTCAGAAGCTGCCAGAGCTGATCGCAAAATATCCGCAGTTGCAATGCTTTGCTTTTAACGGTAGCAAAGCCTATGATACCTTTCAGAAATTTTACAAAGGGCATGAAAGCTTTCGTAATGTGACTTTATTCAAGCTCCCTTCGTCAAGTCCAATACCAACTCAGAAAATGCGAACATTGGAGGATCGGGTAAAGGCTTGGCGTGTAATTGTGCCTTACGCATCAATTTAACCGCCTTCTATCGTTGAAATTAGGATGCTACCTGTATATAGTAG
>NZ_JBFUHJ010000594.1:0-2902 GCF_056402455.1 Paenibacillus sp. P4_A7
GCACAGTCCATCCACCCATCCGATAAGCTGTGTCCAGCATCTCATCATCCAGCTCTGCAAGGACAGCCTTAAGCTGCTCAGGAAGCCTCTCCATATMTGTAATCCACTGTTCACGATTCTTAGCAGTCATTCCCTCGTACACATATCTCCCAATCGGATAACGCAACTTGTCCATACGTTCGCCTCCTAAAGTAGATTTCTGCAAGGTCTAAGTTTTCCACTATCATACCATATACAGCCACAAATTCTAACTAGCATTATCATTTTAAACAGTTATCTAATCATCCGAATGACATCTTTAAAAAAATTAATATTTCTGGCTAAATCTCAAAATTAGTGCTTGATTACATGAAATCCTATGCGATAGTGCGGGTAGTGCTGGGCTTTCTTTATCAACATTTTATTTCAACGCCGATGTAAAGAGATAGGTGGCAATTAGAATGGATATTGTACATTCAAACCGCTTTATTTCCGTGTTTCAAGGTGTTTGAATGGAAAATATACAATCAAATAGGTCTTTCAAAGCTCTTTTACTGCGTAAATGGCGATTAGCGTGTACGAAATACAGTCTAAGACAAATACAACGTTTTTAAAGTAAGCTTGATTGTATAAAATACAGTCAACCACGACAACAGAAGAGTTTAGTGGAGTAGATTAGATTAGATTAGGCGATCTCACGTTCTGGCAAAAGCTGATTTATAGGTTGAGTCTTTTAATCAAATGACACTGCTGCTTCGCAGGTCATGCGCTAGCTGATAAAGCTCTGCAATATCATATCGTCCAATCTCCTCAAACCGCCTCACTGCTTCAACGATATCTACCACTTCTACAGCGATAACCGTTTCTCCATCCGGCGGATTCAACGGCTCTCCGACAATTTCCACCTCACCATATCCGACCAATCTAACGAAATCAGGATGTGGGATATGAGCCCTGTACGGCTCACTTGCTGATGAATGACATTTAAAACAGCCAAATACAGTGAAAGATTTCAACTCCGCACCCAGCTCCTCCTTCACTTCTCGTTCTAAAGCAACCATATGCTGCTCACCAGGCTCAAGCGTTCCTCCTGCGAGCTCCCATTTGCCGTTGGCCAGCTTCATCACAACATATTGATCTCCAACCATAGGAATGATGCTAATATTGCTAATTAGAGCTTCATCTACAGCATAATCCAGCGTAAATCTGCCTTCCACCTGCCCCCACACTATTCCCTTTGATAAAGTTGAATAACTACTCATTAAATTATTCATTGTTCTAAACTTCCTTTTCCTAATTATTAGTTGTTATTGGTTGCCCGCACTTATAAATTGAATGACTCCGATACTGATAGACATAATTACGAAAACAATTGCAAAACCGATCATAAAACTAACCCACGAAGAACGTTTGAACTTGGAATGGTTAGTTAAACGCTCTACTTCCAATTCAAGCTTATGCAACGATTCTTTTATTTCATTAAGCTCCTTATCATTCGACACAGCCAACACCTCGCTTTAAATTATCTTATCAACAATATGTTTATTTTCTTTGATGTCTTTTCTATGTAAACGAATCTCATCAATCAGCCGATCCAGCTTATCTGATGTTTTGGATGAATCCAACGCACTTCGAATAACAGCAACCAATATCAGCATACTAATCACCCAAACAATAAGAATAATAATAATTTCCTTCTACACTTCATCCTTTCAAAGAGGGTCGCAAAATTATAACTCTAACGGGATTCGTATGCATGGCGCTTCACTAACTATTTTTATCAGTTTACCAAACTAAAAGTCCATATAGTAGTTTTTCAAATCAGTCCAAGCTCAAATTAAACACTTTCTTAGCGTCTTAAAATGCTTTTTTTCATAACGTTAAATCAAAATAAAAGGGAGTTTAGACAATCAGCTCGAATCATTTCATATTCCTATCAAAAATGAAGCGAGTTGATTTCAATGGATTTGATGCAACGGAGGACTTGGAATGAAAATCATAAAAAGCTAACAGAAATCATTTTAAAACCAGAAGAACATTCTAGAACAATTCAATTATTCCTTTCTCAACATGCCGTACTGCACTCTTCTACCATTACGAACAAGAGGGAGCTATCTTTGAATGACGAATTAATGACTGATTTGGATGACATAACATTTAGAAAGTATCCCGTAATCAGTCCTGATACCAAAAACTCGATTGCATGGCATTTATGGCATATAGCACGAATAGAAGATGTCACTATGAATATTTTAGTATCAGATAATCAACAGGTTCAATTTGATGAAAGCTGGCTTGATCGCATGAATATCGAATGTTCTCACACTGGAAATAATATGAGTGAAGATGACATAGCCAAACTAAGCTCCAACATTGACTTCAATTCTTTATTAGCCTACAGAGCAGCTGTTGGCGTGAAAACGCGCCAAATTGTATCGTTATTGAAACCTGGACAATTTAAAATGAAAGTTGAACCTAATCGAATTAAACGATTGCTTGATGAAAATGCTGTTACACAAAATGCAAGCTGGTTAGCCGATTACTGGAGCAAAAAAACAATTGCAGGACTAATACTCATGCCTTCTACAAGACACAATTTTTTACACTTGAATAAATGCATTCGCATAAAAGACAGATCTCTTAAACAAAAGAAGGAAAGATAGAAAATGCTTGTTCTATATAGAAAAAAAGCACGGTAACATACGAAGCTTTCTTGCAATAACCCCAAGGTGAAACGGCTGTCGCCGTCCTTATGGCGGTGGCGCGTTTCATTCCGGAGAAATATAGAGAAAGTATGGCAAAATGATATACTTTCCTATATTCCTAGCGTAAACGGCTGTCGCCGTCCTCTTCGGCAAAAGCATTCGTTTCGCGGAGATATATAAGCACATTTATAAGTGAATACTTATAAATTCTTATATAT
>NZ_JBFUHJ010000595.1:0-2886 GCF_056402455.1 Paenibacillus sp. P4_A7
GGATTACAACGGCTCGGGTCGGTTTATCTGACGAGTCGTTGGAGAAGGAACAACCCCATGCCGGCGGCGTTTTTCGTGCAACTCCAGATGTGAGCGGATTTCCGGCCCGAAAGTTCGGAGCACTAATGGGCTAAGGATCTCGAATCCGATTTAATAACCATCTTTTTCTGGAATGCTCTGTATTCGTTTGGCGACATGTTGTATTCCTTGCGAAACAGGGAGTAGAAATGACTGAAGTTATTGAAGCCGACTTCCAAGCAGATCGATGTTACATCGTCCTTGCTGTAGACGAGTAGATTTGCCGCATAGTTAAGCCGGAAATGGTTGATCCATTCCGTAGGCGCTTTCCCTAAATGTTTTTTGGAAATTCGGCAAAGATGTTCGTAGCTTACGGGGGAATTTTCCTTCAGATAAGGTAATCCTTTGATGAAATTTTCTTTTTTTTGCATGTCGATATACAACTGGTTTAGCCAGTCGGGCACATCCGGTAACGTCGTCGCATACTGCGGCGAAAAATAGTCGATCAGCCAACTTGCGAGAAAAGCGCGAATGGAAGCTTGGATTTCCATCAAAGCATTCTGGGGTAGCGTAGCTATCCGTTCATAACGCTCGACGACTTTGATGATTTCCGATCCCGAAAGCGTTGCCATTGGCGGGAGCTCGGAGCGCAATAATCTTTGAGAAAAGAATCCGTCGCCTAAATAATCCAGAACGCGTTGAATAACTTCATTACGGAAGCTCACGATAATCAATCCGACATCGGTACCTTCGAATCTCTCATAGCGATGAATATCGGATGGGCGAATAAAGACTAACGTCCCCGTCGTCAAGAGTTGCTTATGTCCATTCACGTAGTGATATAGAGTGCCGTTCGTAATCAGAAAGATTTCATGAAATTCATGGGTATGCAAAATGGACCAAAAGCTTAGCTTTTTGACATGAATGTTAATGCTGGATTCGTAACCTGGAGGGATGGCCTGATCGGCCGTGAACTTGATCATCAAGCTGACTCCATTCGTTAAGAGGTTTAAGATCAATATAACATATCTTCATGGTAAGGGGAGATGAGAATATGACTAGAGTAGCGATATTCGGCGCAGCTATTTTCGAAGGTCGGCGGGAAGCCGACTTATTCAAAAAACGAGATTGGGAAGCTACTTATTTCGAAGATGCCGATCCGCTGGACCGGGTTGGCGATTTGCAGGATGTAGAAGGTATAATCGTGAATTTACAGCCGGTTTCCGCAGCGCTTATGGATGCGCTTCCACGAATTCGAGTCATCGGAAGGTATGGCGTCGGCGTCGATAATATCGATATCGCGGCGGCTACGGAGCGCGGTTTGGCCGTCATCAACGTGCCGGACTACTGTATCGACGAAGTCGCCGAGCATGCCGTCAGCTTTATTTTCGCGGCTAACCGCAAGCTGATGCCTGCGGCGCAGCTAACCCGGCGCGGGGAATGGGGAAATGTTAGYGCGCTGAAGCCGATGAAGTCGATCAAGGATATTACGCTCGGCGTCGTCGGTACCGGCCGGATCGGCATGCAGGTTATTCGTATGATAGCACCGTTCGGTTCGCGAATCTTAATTTACGATCCCTATTTGAACAAGGCGGAATTGCCTTCGAATGCGGAGAGTTCGGATCTGGAAGGTTTGCTGGCTCAGTCGGACATCATAACGATTCATTGTCCGCTTAATGCGCAAACCCGCCATATGTTTAATAGAGAAGCATTCGCTAAGATGAAGCGTAAGCCCGCGATCGTTAATGTTTCGCGGGGTCCGATTATTCGCGAGTCCGATCTGCTGGAAGCGCTTGAGGACGGAACCGTATCTTATGCGGCATTGGACGTGCTGGAGTCAGAGCCGCCATCATTGGGCCATCCGCTTCTGTCTCATGATAAGGCGCTAGTGACAAATCATCTCGCTTGGTACTCGGAGCAGTCGGAGCGCAAGTTAAGAGATTTGGTCGCATCGCGGGTCATCGATTATTTGAGCGGTTTGCCCGTACCTACGATCGTAAATCCCGTGGGCGGATTCAAATGAAAGCGGACGAATTGGTCGGAGTGCTGCGGAAGCTAGCGTTGGAGTATCGGGTGCTCGAAAACGAAAGTGGAGGACAAACGATCATCTCGGAGCGCGGAGGGCGCGTGCTTGGGATTTTCCCTGATAAGGAAAGCGGAAATATGTTGTGGGTGCAACCGGAGCTCGAAAGCTTCCTGCAAAGCCCGGAATGGAACATCGGCGGGGAAAGAACGTGGATGAGTCCCGAAATCGAATATTTCGTCGGCGACGTTCATCGATTCTTCGAGAGCTATACGGTCCAGCCCGAGCTTGACCCCGGAAATTATAGGATAGACGAAATTACGGGAGATGACGATGGCGAACGAATGAATTCGGCGACATGGAGACAGTCGCTAGAGCTCATGGCTTTCCGGTCGAATCGAATCTTGGGAATGGCGCTTGAAAAATCTTGCCGCCTAATTCCGGATCCCTTACTAGGAAAATGGAACGGGCTTGCTTATTCATTCGTCGGATACGAATCGGCAATGAGGTTGCAACGACTGAATGAAGATGTTTCATCTATTCCGTTGGCTCTTTGGACGATCATACAAGTGCCGGCGGGCGGAGAAGTCATCATTCCTACGCGAGGCAAGGCGGAAGTCGCCAACTTCTTTCAACCTACCGGATCATCTCATTTGCAGGTTTCAGAGGGCGAGGTACGATTCAAGTTAGATGCGGCGGAGCAACACAAGATATCATTAAAGGCGCCTTATTTGATGGGTAAGATCGGGTATATCCGACCCATGGAGCGCGGCATAGCGAGCCTTATCGTTCGTCGCTTTCAAGTTCACCCTTCGGGTAAATACGCGGATGTTCCCATGCACGAC
>NZ_JBFUHJ010000596.1:0-2883 GCF_056402455.1 Paenibacillus sp. P4_A7
TGTGATCAATTTTTATTTTTGGAGTGATCATCTGGATCATAAAATTAGTGCGGGTCCGATTCCTCCGGAGTATACCTATATTGGAAATTTTGAGGTCCTTGTGGAAGAGCAGCCGAGAAGCTACGGAGACTGGAATCCCAAGATGTATCGTCAGCTGCAGTGGGAGCGCATTCCGGAGGACAAACGACATAACTTCAAAGCTGCCGGCAAGGCAGACAGCAGCCAACAGGTGGAAATTGCCGGAGTCATGGTGCGATGGGGCACCCAATCACTTTCTCTGGACCGAATCCCGAACCTAACCAACTACACGGAATTGGACCGTCTRCCTTGTCTGACATCCTTGACTGTTTTCGATTGGAGCTCTGCACTAGAGAACTATGTAAGAACGCATAATTTTATCTACAAGCTGGAGCTGGAACTCCAGACAGCCGTGGAACGGATTGATTTGCAGCACACACTCATCACAGAATTCACAATGAAGCCGCAAAACATCCATGAGCTGATTGTTCCTAAGGACATGGATCGAATGACGTTTGAAGGAAGTTTGCAGCATGATGTTTATATCAAGCACGAGCGGGAAGGGCGTGGTATCACGCTTCGATTGAATGGCGATGCGGTGAAGACCTATCGTTTATTGTGGGGTCTCAAGGATTTGTCTGTGCTGGAGCTGTACTCTGCCGATGATATCGATCTGGGAGACGTCATCGATCGGTTTCCTTCGCTACAGAGCTTACGTATGTGGGGCAAGCCAGGCTACATYCGTGGTATGGAGCAGCTGTACAAGCTCGAACAGCTTCAAATGTTCACGACGGTGGACATGTTTGGCTTTTCAGGCGAGCAGTTTCCACATCCACATCAGTTGCCTCAGCTACACACGTTGTGGTTGACCAGCTTGCCGGATGATGCAGCAAAGACGATCAAGCAAGCCTACAAACAAGCAGCGAAGCAAGGTCTGGATTTATCCGTTCACCAACCGCGCAAGCCGAATTGGCTAGCTGATAATCTCGATAACCCATTTCGGGCGTGGGACGGTCGAGATGGAATTACACCTGTACAAGCGAAAAAGGCTGCCTCGCTGTATAAACAGATACGCGGGCAACTACGGGAGTTTGCGGCTCAGGCGCAAACAGGTGAAATGTCCTCCAAGGACGTGCAGCTGCAGCTCGAACACACCTTTTCCACCTATATCGAAGGGTTCAACAAACTAGACAAGCGCAAGGTGTTTATTTATACCGTGGAACGAGAGGAGATTTTGGGTGCCCTAACTCCGCTTATATCCGGGCTTGTTAAGGAACTTCAGGCGATTCAGATCGAAATTGATGAACATTCGCTGTGGGAGTATTCCGACCAACTCCGCGATTTTTGATCCGAACAAAATTAGTTGACTTACTGATACAAATCAGGTTTGACGAAACAGCAATGGTTGGATGGTTTACAAAATCACTATAATAACCCTGCTATCCAGAAATTCACTGGGGATCTGCATATCATTAATTCAAATGGTACAAAAGGGGAATTGATAAAGAAAATTGTTACACCTGCTCAAGCTTGGGAAGAAACGAAGAAATGGGCGTCTCAACAAGGGTACCCAATTAATTGAACGAGGTGAGACTAATGTTAAATACAGCTATTTGGTTGGAACAAGATTATTGTTCCAACCAAATAAAAGATGCATATTTGAAATCTAGATATTTCAATCTTAGAATACCTTTTAGTGAACAACAGAGTGATTATGAAATTTGTAGATTTAAACTTATTGTTGAAGAAGTGAGGGGTGATAAACAACTATTGTTGGATTCTGCTGTGTTAGGTGAAAAAATAGCAGAAGCGGAGTATAAGAGCGTATCGTTTTCAGAAAATGATATTATATATTATTCACATGAGAATAATTTCACGGATAGTGAGAATAAAACCATTCAAACAGCTATTATCGAAGGTGTATTACGCCAAAAAAATCTTTACCAAAGAGAAAACATAGAATTGTCCGGGGAGTATCATGTAAATATTCAAGTTTTTCGAAAAGAGATATCTCAGCCAGATTTTTTATCAGTGGAAGCACCACCCATTTTAACAGACTACGAACAAAAAATTGAAACAATTACTGTGTATATACTGATTTTCAAAGACTCTATTGATTTGAAAAAAAACAGTAGACTTAGTAGTACCTCTGTTTACGGTAGCTTGGGAAACCTAGGCTTTTTTATGGTTGATCTTGATTTATTTAGTGAATTTATTAGAAGTGAGGTTGGTGACGGGGCAGTCAATCTTGTGGATTTATTTACAACAACTGATCTGGTTGATAAATGTTTTGAAGAGGGGTTATTGATAATCACTTGGGGGATAAAGCCATGGCACTATTATATTCACGCAATGAATAATTCAATTATATTCGATGAATGTATTGTCAGTGGAACTTACAAAATTAAAAATAAGACCAAAAAATTATCTGTAATTCCAGGGAATGAATTGCTTACATGGCCTGAGTGTCTTGAAAAAGAATGGCCTACAATTTGTATAGAGGGTGACGGTGAAAAAATTGTTTTATCGCTATGTACTTATTCTGGCAATCTTGGAAATGAAATAATTCCTTTGTATACACTCCGTAGAAGTGAAGAGCCTGTAGAAAATATTGAACCGATTATTAACTACAATTTTCTCGATTAATACCACTAGCGCTGAAATTGATCTTTATCACGAAAATTTGGGAGGAGAAATCCGTAGCAAGGAGGATAGCGATGAAAGCATATCAGAAGTTTGTCATTTATTTCTTGGATGACCCGACATGGGAGAAGCGAAAAGACGGGCCACCGCTCGAATTGTTCGACCGCATGACGGCGGAAGAACGTCAGGCAGCGGAAGAAGAGCTTCTCCGCATCGTAAGCC
>NZ_JBFUHJ010000597.1:0-2880 GCF_056402455.1 Paenibacillus sp. P4_A7
GAAATCCCCCTATAAAAGTATGTTTTTGCGCCATTTCACAAAATGTGAACGGCATATCATAAACCAGAATGGATCTGGCCTACTTCGTAATTAGCCTTTGACGGCACCAATCGTAAGTCCAGAAATAAAATATCTCTGGAAGAATGGGTAAGCACAAGCAACAGGCAAGACGATGAGAATACCAATTGCCATACGAGCAGATTCCTTAGKCATCGTTGCTACCAGCTCTGCTGCGCTGATACCTATGGTTGAAGCATTTCTCGCTAGTGCGTCGACATTGGTCATTAAGTTGTTAAGCAATGCCTGCAAGGAGTACAAATTTGGGTTATAGATATATAGCATAGATTGGAACCAGT
Source organism: Paenibacillus sp. P4_A7 (assembly GCF_056402455.1). Lineage (NCBI taxonomy): Bacteria > Bacillati > Bacillota > Bacilli > Caryophanales > Paenibacillaceae > Paenibacillus > Paenibacillus sp. P4_A7. Next base: position 357 of record NZ_JBFUHJ010000597.1, read on the forward strand.
CATTCCAGTAGCCGAAGCAAAGGAATAAGCCAATTGTCGCAAGAACGGGTAATGAAATTGGCAGAATGATGGAGAAGAAGATTCGGAATTGACTCGCTCCATCAATTTCAGCTGATTCAATCAGACCATCAGGAATTGTACTTCTGAAAAAAGTTTTGCAAATGATGACGTTAAAGGATGAAACCGCAAGCGGTAAAATAAGTGCCCAAATGCTATCTTTYAATCCTAGTAAATTAGTATTAATGAAGTAGCTGGAAACGAGACCGCCGTTGAAAATCATCGGAATAAAAACGAGCCAAGTCATAAAGGTTTTAAACTTGTAAGATGGACGTGAGAGAACATAGCCCATCGAAGTCGTTAGTAGTACACCTAGTACAGTTCCGACACCTGTTACGAGTACGGATATACCTAGGGCATTCAAAATGATCGTTCCTTGCTTGGCGATAAAAGCGTAAGCATCCAGCGATAAAACCATTGGAATGATACTATAGCCCGTTTCCCGAATGTAGGATTCATGCGTCAGTGATATCGATAATACGACAAGCACGGGGATGACGCAGCCAAGTGCTACAAGAATGAAGAACAAGTTAAAAAGAATATTGACGCCTTTACCTACTCGATTGAATTTATCAAGTCCGGACTCATATGTTTTTCCTGCCATTCTTACACCTCCTATATCATTGCGCTATCAGAGTCAATTTTTTTGACAATCCAATTGGCCGTTAAAATAGTAATACAACCAAGTACGGATTGGACAAATGCAGCTGCAGACGCCATTCCTAGTGTAGCGGTTTTCAATTGTTTGTATACTAATACGTCAATCGTTGTGGCCACCTCAAACAAGGAGTTTGAATCACGAGTGACCTGATAAAATAGTCCGAAGTCGGTGTAGAATATTCGGCCAACTGAAAGGATGAACATCATGACGATTACAAGCTTAAGTAATGGGAGCGTAATGAAACGGATTTGCTGCCAGATGGAAGCGCCGTCAATTACAGCAGCTTCGTAGTAGGTACTGTCGATACCTGTAATCGTTGCCAAATAAATAATCATGCCATAACCGATACCCTTCCAAACATTCAAGAGAATAAGAATATAAGGCCAATATTGCGGTTCCATGTACCAGTTTATAGATTCTAATCCAAGATTGCCTAAAAGTTGATTGAGAATTCCTTTGTCAAAGCTGAAGAATGCCCAACCTACTGCGGAGACGATGACCCATGACAGGAAGTAAGGAAGGAACATCATCGTTTGGTATACTTTCCCCGCCTTTTTATTATGAAGAAGTCCAATCATAAGGGCGAACGCCACGGGAAGTACAATGCCGAGAATAATAAAGATTATGTTGTAGCCGATTGTATTGCGGATAATGATCCAAGCATCATTGGACTTGAATAGAAATTCAAAGTTTTTAAAACCAACCCAAGGGCTGTTGAACACATTACTAAGGAAGCCCCCGCTAATTTTAAAATTTTTAAAAGAGATAATAACACCGAACATGGGCAAGAAACAGAATAAGATGTACCAAATTGTTGTTGGTATCGCCAGGAGAGTTAACTCAAAATCTTGCTTTCTAAGTTGAAAGCGCTTTGATTTTTTGAGTGGCTCTGATTTTGCGCTCATAGTTTTAACTCCTTTATTCATTTTATGAATTTATTGAAACCGCTTTCTTTACTGTATTATATAAAAGAAAGGGGACTAACTTCTAGTTAACAAACATAATTTCTTAGTCAACAAACGTTAGATTTCAGATAAATTGTCTTTTATTGTCGCTTTATATTATAGGGGAAGCAACGACATAGGACCAAGGGACCAAGGATACCGTTAGGTTTCCTTGGTCCTTTTTCTGGATTTCTTGGATCAGATTCAGCAGTTCATGTTCGCTAGATGTGCTTGCAAGCGAGCTCGAAGAACAAGCAATCGAGACATACACCGTTACGGCGGATGCAGCGAACCAGGAGTCAATCGAAGCAGCATTCCAGGTCATTCAGGAGCAGCACGGTACGCTGGATGTATTACTTTACAACGCGGCAGCCATTTCAAAAACAGCAGTTTGCTGTTCGTTCACTGGTGTATGCATTAGCCGAAGAATTGAAGCCGCAAAATGTCTATGTAGGTACAGTTACCATTGGGGGGTACGTGTCCAAAGGGACATTTTATGATCCGGATCTGATCGCCGACAAGTATTGGTACTTGTATCAAAACCGAAATGAAGTAGAGTTTGTGTTCGCACCCACCTGACTCTTTATTGACTGTGTAGGACGGAGATTATTATAATTCATCTATGACCACTCCAATTCTAATGACTAAACTATATAACCCACCACTTCGGTTAAAAATGGTTAGCCGCCCTCGTCTGATCGAGCAGCTGAACGAGGGTTTACACCGCAAACTGACCGTCATCTCAGCCTCCGCTGGCTTCGGTAAAACTTCCTTGGTCAGCGAGTGGCTTACCAGTTGTGATCGACCTGTTGCCTGGATATCGATTGACGAAGGCGATAACGATCTCACATGTTTTTTGACA
>NZ_JBFUHJ010000598.1:0-2866 GCF_056402455.1 Paenibacillus sp. P4_A7
CACCTGCAGGGTCCTGGACCTTCGCTTGCAGCACGGCATCCGTATCTACATCTGTCGTTCCATTTGCAGGTGCTTGCGGTACCGGTTTATGCGGATGCTCCTCTGACGTAACGAAATGGACTGTATTCTCCATAGTCTGTCCCGCTGCATCTGTCGCTTTCATATACAGCACATGCTCCCCTGCATCCAGTACAGCTGAAGATGCTGAATAGGGTATTTGAATAGCAGCCCCATCCAAAGTCACCACGAACGAGGAGATGGCCGATACAGTATCATTCGCCTCTGCAGTTATCATGAAACTGCCCTTGTATGACTGGCCCTCTGTCATATTGCTCGTAATGACCGGACCTTCATTGTCTACAAGTACATTAGCGACAGCACTCTGGCCATCCGCTGACGCCAGCGTCATTTGCCTCGGTCCATCCGCAGCTTCTGTCGTATCCCAACGATAGGAGACCGCATTCCACTTATCTTCCGGTATAGCAAACTCGAAATAAACAATCGGCAGGAAGCGCCCGTTATCCCCCATATCAAAATTAAGCGTTGGACTCGCATACTTAGGGTCCCTCAGCTCTGTGCCGTCAGCAAGCACAAGTCGGACGTTGCGGATATCGAAGTCATCCAGGCCGCCCTCCGGCGCATGCTCGTAGTAGGCTCTGTTCACCGATCCCGCCCGGATGGCGATGCGATTCGGCGATGTCGAACGGAACAGCTCCGGACTGACGGGAACAGCAATCGTTGTGTAGTTCGTCGTGCCAAGCGGAATCATGCTTAACTCTTCACGGCCAACTGTCACATAATTCCTCCCGCTATCAATTCCATTAGCTTCAAAGACGAAGTACGAAGGCTTGTCCATCGCCTTCTCGATACCTGACGTCTCCACCCACCCGCTCTCTGGAATGTCGTAGTTGAAATTGACGATTGGCAGGAACCTGCCGTCATCCCCCATATCAAAATTAGTCGCAGGCGCGTATTGCGGGTCCCGCAGCACTGTACCGTCAGCTAAAATAAGCCGTACGTTGCGGATATTATAGTCATCCAGATCCAGCGTCTCTGGAGCTTCCTCGTAATAAGGCCGTCTAGTCGAGCCAGCCTGAACGGTTATGGTGTTCACTTGCCCATACTTAAATAGATCCGGACTGACCGGTATTTGAACCGTTACATAGCCGGTCGTGTTGTGCGGGATGATTTGCACAATATCCCCCTCGACCGTAATCGCATTTTGCCCGTCGTTAATACCACTGGCTTCAAACGTAAAATAAGCTATGCCGGCTAAGCCCATTTTCGTTCCTTCGCCTTCGATGGATAACGTCAGGTCATTCGGCGAAATGCCGTTGCCCGAAGCAACGACAACCTTCTCTCCGGATATGACGTCTCCGTCTTTTAGATTCAACGCCGGTACGTTTTGCTCTCCTAGAAGTGATAGCTGCGCATAGCTTGTCTCCGTCACATTCGTACCGTCAGATACCCTGAAGAAATAGTCTATCTTCGAGCTACCGTACCATTCCGTAAAGTCCAGAGAATGCCGGTACAAACCGTCCTTGCCCCTGGCAATATGGGAAGACTTATAGACCTGATCCCGGGACTTTTTATAATGAAGCACTACCGATGTAAGCAATCGGTCATCATTTGCTTCCACAACGAATTCGATCGGATGGTTTAAGTCGGGAGCGGCTGTGCTCGTCATATTCCGGACGGTCGGTGCAACGAAGTCCGTTTGAATCGAAACAGGCTGTGCCGGTGCTTGTCCAGGCTCGAGACTGCCCGGTGTTCCCCGCACTACCTTAGAACTCAGCAGTTTCATCTCGAGACTCCCAGTATCTGGAATAGTATAGATAATGCCCATATCCTGCTTCGTATCCACGACACCTTTGTTGTAGCTGGCTGTCACAATATCCTGCCCCGTACTGGTCGCTATCACAATCGTGCGCTCACGCAAGTCATTCATCCCGCTGGGGATCCGGATAATGTTTACATTCTCGATAAGATCTGTACCGTAGTTCGCATTGAATTCAGCGACTGTCCGGTTTGGCGTATCTGCTGTTGTCATCCCCCAAAGCACTAATGTTTGCTGCGGAGGTATAATAACTGATGCGTAAGGCCTCCAGTGCAGATCATCGTCTGGGACTCCCGGGTACCGGTAAACAATCATATAATCTCCAAAGTTGATCGGCTGATCGGTATTGTTGTACACCTCTACATATTCGTAGGCGTCCTCATTGCCAACATTCATGGAATCAGGAACAAGTTCTGTTATGAGCAATGTTGGAGATGTATCAGAGCTCTGTACCCCAGACGTATCAGCTGCAGCATAACCTATTGGAAGTAAAGAAACCCCAAGCATGACTGCCGTTAACAAAAAAGACAAACGATACTTCCATCTTTTTGCTGCCATTAATCCCTTCATCTCCTCTTCTATTCATTTCGCCTCGATTCTGGATGCAATTGCGTTAATACCAAAACTCGATAAGTTAAATTTGCCTGTTCATCACCACCTTTCAGAAGTCCGGCCAATAGGAAAGAAAGAGAAAAATGCCATATCGCCTTTTTATTTATTAATCCATTTGATGTATTAATTTAATTCTTTCGCTCTTTTTATTTAAATTCCTTTTTTATCAAGTCATTGTTACAAAAACTTATAAGAACACATCACCTGATGGTGAAAGTAAAACATAAAAAAGACCTCCATCTTTCGACGAGGATCTCTTATAGAGATGATTTATTCCAAGGGCGTTTTCTTCCCCTTTCACTTTTGACCCGTTCTGCACACATGCATCCGCTTCAAGCCATTGAATAACATCATGTTGATTTTCTAACGAGATGCCGTTCAAGGCGACGATCCCCTTCAGCAGGTTCCTCACTTTGC
>NZ_JBFUHJ010000599.1:0-2857 GCF_056402455.1 Paenibacillus sp. P4_A7
CCTACAACACCGTCACTCTGGAGCCCGTTATTTTTTTGAAAACGTTGAACTGCGCTGCGGGTGCCCTTACCAAAATTTTTATCTATGGGCAAATTGTAATAACCGATCGTCTGAAGCCGGAACTGCAGATCCGGAATATCCTGTCCCTCGCTGCCGAATTTCAAGACGGGCGAAGCATCTACTTTGTGATTTGCTGCGGTTGCGGTAACGAGTACGAGCAGTGTGAATAGAGCCAGAAGTCTGTACATGATGATTAAATCCCTCCGTATGCGAATAATAGGTAAATGATCGAATGGCTTTGAGCGTTTATTCTAGCACAGCATGAATAGGATAATCTTGTTAAGATTTTCTCATATACATCCCCCCTGAAAGAATGGAAATGCATCGAATTATTATTATATTAACGATGATTAACTGCTAAAAAATAATTTAAAATCGCAGATCACGGATAGTAGGAGTGTACAATGCAGGGTGATATAGAATTAGCAATGGAAAAAATTGAGCAACTTAATTTTCGTAATCAAAGAGCTATGATGGAATTAGTAAAAAGAAGTCTAAAATTAAATGAGGATGAATTTACTAAAGAATTGCTTGTAGCTTACGCTCATCAAAACCCTATACATATCTTAGAGGTAGCAGTTGCTCTACAATATGAAGAAATCATTAAGGCGCTTCCAGAAAAATTTGCTTAGTCAAGGAACAGATTGTCTAGTAAGCTGCTCTTTTAGTTTTGGCTTAATCCACTATAGGGTAACGTTAATTGAACGACACAAGGAGTAGTTTGCTGCGGCAGCTACTCCTTGTTTTTATTAACTTAAAGTTATGGTGCAAAGCTCTAATTCATGGATAACCTAACTGATAATTTCATAAGATGGTATTTAAAATATAGTTTATGAAATATAGTTTATGCTATCGAGACAACGAATTCGGACCTATCTAAGATCCACAAATGATACGTACAGAACCGATGAAACGTACTAGAGCGGTTGATTCGATGGGGAAAACGATTGGATAAAAACCCAGCATATCCACCAGCCATACAAGGATTAATAAATGAAAAAGCCCTGCCAAAAGAAACTTTGGTTAGACAGACAAAATACCTAAACAACATAGTAGAACAAGATCATCGATTCATAAAGAAAATCACAAAACCGATGCTTGGTTTCAAAACGTTTCACACTGCAGAACAGACGTTGAAGGGAATCGAGGCTATGCATATGATTAGTAAAGGGCAGGCGAAAAATAATTCGTCTGTCCTTTCAGCTGTTGAATGGCTCAATAAAATATTTGAATCCACTTGCTTCCATCATCATAACACAAGATTTCGTTCGTTATTTTTGTATCGCTTTGCATCGATTTCCGAAAGTCCGAAAGGTTCCGAAAATAAGAGAAGAAACATGAATTTTACGTGATTTTCATGTCGGGAGCTTTTTCTTAAGATAGAGTAGAAAGGAAAACCGACTTGGAGGAAGGACAATGAGAAGAAAAGGGTTAGGTTTGTTGGCAATGGTTGTTATGCTGGTAGTCATGTTAAGCGCTTGCGGCAGCAGCAAAAATGAGGGTGGAGCAAGCTCATCTCCTAGCAGCACGCCATCGGCGTCTCCGACGCAAAATGCAAGCGCTTCCGCTGAGGAAGTCACGTTGAAAGTGAGTGGGTTTAAATCCGGCACGGAACTCGGAGCGATTCCCGAGCTGAACGAAAAATTCATGAGTGAAAACCCACAGGCATTAAAGTTGTTTACGAAGGAATGCCCGGCGGCCAGTTCAAAGAATTCATCAAGACCCGTTTCGCAGCAGGCGATGCTTCCGATGTCATCATGATGCACCCTGGCTTGTCTGACATTATCTCTTACGGTAATGCCGGATATTTGCTTGATATTGCGAACGAGCCGTGGTTATCCAATTTCTCGGACGCATCGCTTAAAGCAACCTCGCTTGATGGCACAGTGTATGGCATTCCGAATGACATTGGCGGCGTTGTATACAGTTGCTCCTGCGACTGTCTACCAGGCAATGCCTGACTTCGATGCCAAGCTGAACGAAGGTTCTGTAACTTTTTCCGGGGCATGGGACGATGCTGTAGCCAAGTGGTTCTCATTAAATGATAAAGGCTACTTGACGGCTAAAAGTACGGGTGTCAGCCTCGATCAAACACAGCAAGCATTCGCAAAAGGCAAAGCGGCGATGTACATTGACGGAAGCTGGTCGCTCGCAGGGATTAAGAAGACAAATCCGGATTTGAAGCTGGGCATGTTTGCAATGCCTTCTAATGCAGCGGGTCAGGATGTAATTGCCTCTGCTGCGGTCGGAACGACTTTCGCAATCAACAAAGATACGAAGATTGCAGATGCGGCGAAGAAATATCTTGAATTCTGGAGCCAAGTGGAAAATCAGAAGGCGTGGACGAAAAGCCAGCAAGGTTTCATGACGATCAATGGTGAAACAGGAGAAATCGACGAGGCGTTCAAGGAAATTGCAGAAGTCGTGGCTAAAGGACAGAGCTATCCATTCCTTGACCAAGGATGGCTATACGGTAGTGCAGCAACTACAGAGATGATGACTGCTGCACAAGGGGTCTATCTGAATGCAATTAATCCGGCCGGCATGCTGGAGTATATGGATAAAGCTTGGAAGGAAGCAGCTAACAACAAATAATTGGGATTCGGTGGGGGGATGATAGAACTCCTCCTTCTTCCCTATCATATTAACGGAGGGCGACATATGAGAAAAAGGAATTCGAAGACCGTTTCTTGGAGCAAGCGTATATACCGTAGTTCTATCTTTTTGCTAGCATTCATGATGATTGTGTCAGGAGGAATTGTTCCTGCGAATGCCAATGGAAATGCCAGTCTTGAGG
>NZ_JBFUHJ010000600.1:0-2850 GCF_056402455.1 Paenibacillus sp. P4_A7
GCTTAAAAGCGGCCAGCGTGTAGGTCTTATTTGTAAAAATCATGCTAGCTTAGTTAAATCTATTTTTGCTGTTTCTCAGTTGGGAGCCGACATTTATTTGCTAAATGCTGAAATGAGCACAAGTCAATTAAATAACTTACTGGATCATTATGATTTTGATTTGATTGTTTATGATTGGGAATGGAGCTCATTAATCGAACAGTCCAATTATAAGAAGAATAAAATTGTAAGCTACCACGACCATTTACCGGCAATAAGCAGCTTGATTAACACCAACGTTATTGGTAGTGATAAACTCAAACGACGGCAGCGGAGCTCATTAAGTAAAATCATAGTACTCACAGGCGGTACTACAGGTCTTTCCAAAATAGCTGCACATCAACCATCTATGTTCAATTATTTGAATCCATTCCTTGCATTTATTTCAAGACTGAATCTTCTAAGATACAATACTGCATATATTGCTACTCCCATTTATCACGGCTATGGGGTAGCGGTTTTATTCTTATTCATCGCGTTAGGCAAAAAAATAGTTATTAATAACGGATTCGATGCAGAAAAAGCATGCAATCTGATTCATGAGCATCAGGTAGAGGTAGTGACTGTAGTGCCATTAATGATACATAAAATGTTGAAAATGGATTCTAATCGGTTAAAATCTCTTGCCTGYATTGCCTCAGGAGGCACAGAGCTCAATCCGAAGCTTGTCGAGGAGACTTTCAGCAAGCTAGGAGATATATTATTCAATTTGTACGGTACTTCAGAAGCGGGCACGAATATAATAGCAACACCACATGACTTGAAATATTCAGCGACTACGATTGGCAGAAAAATAGTAGGTGTTCGATTGAAAATAGTAGATGATCATAAAAATGAGGTCGAAATCGGCAGGATTGGTCAATTTTGCATCAAAAATAAGTGGTCTAAGAAAGATGGCAATCATTCATGGATCGAAACCGGTGATTTAGGTTATCGCGATCATAAAGGGTATTATTATTTGTGCGGCAGAGTCGATGATATGGTTGTCTCAGCTGGTGAGAATGTGTATCCGATTGAGGTTGAACAGGTACTCATTAAGCACCCTTATATAGAGGATGTAGCGGTAATTGGGATTAGGGATGAACAATTCGGTCAGAGGCTGAGTGCATTCATTCTTGTGAAAACAAATACGAGTACGTCCAAAGAGGAGCTTCTTGAATGGTTGCGTCCAAGAGTTGCAAGATTTCAGCTGCCCAAAGAAATAACCTTCGTTGAAAATATGCCATATACACCTTTAGGTAAGCTTGATAAAAAGCAGCTTAGAGCTCGAGTTTCACAGTCAAGTGCTGGATCATCTCCTATCCTCTCAACTAAAAATCGCCTTTGAAATCGTCCGAAACTCCGTAATACGTGAAATAGAAGAGGACGAAAAGTGTTGGATCAGGGAGACTTCCTGATCCAACACTTTTTTTAAAATATAAGAATTTATTAGGTTTTCATTTATAAATGTGCTTATATATCTCCGCGAAACGAATGCTATTGCCGAAGAAGACGGCGACAGCCGTTTACGCTTGTATGTGTGCACTCTTTACTTTAGAAGCTTCCTCATCGGTTACAGCCTTTAAGGTAAACGATGCTACGAATAACTGAGTTAGCTTAGGATCCCACTGTGTACCCTTACCCTCGTCGAGAATGGAGAGCGCTCGCTCAAACGTCATTCCGACAACGGCAACCGTTGAACCGTAAATATAGTTGCGAAGAAGCTGAGAAAGGAAAGTAATAGAGATGTGGTCTCCGGTTGTTTTTTGCTCTACGTGTGAATTCAGAAGTGAGACCTCTCTTTCACAAGTACTATTAGACTAGTACTTAGTGCCTACATTATTAATCGGCATTTCAAATTAGTATATTAGATCCACTCATCATATAAGGTCTATTTCTAAATAAAATGCTAATAATGCAACTTATTATCCTATTTTACGTCTAACAGTCGACCTGTTAAAATTTCTTTCTGGTCAAAAAAATAGATTGATTAAAGGAGTAGAGAGTTTAAGTATGAAATTAAACAAAAAACAGAGAACCCTGGCACTATTACTGATTATGCTTCTTTCATTTAGTACCGTTACATTTGCAATTGAAAAAGAAAAGCCAATTACTTCAGGTACAACATATGTTGTCTTTTATGTTGACAAGTCTGAAGCTTTCCTAGATGGTGAGCAGGTTGTATTGGATGCTCCTCCTACCATTATTAAAGGCAAAACATTTGTGCCAGCTAAGTTTCTCGGAGACGCTTTTGGTATGAAGGTTGAATGGAATGAAGAGAAGAGACAAGTTATCATGGAAACACCGAAATACGACATCATGCTTGATACGATTAATAAATCGGCTTTCGTAAACGGCTATTGGTTTAAGCTTGATGATGTTGCGACCATTAAGAATGGGCGTGTAATGATAAAGCTTACCTGGTTATCCGATTATATGGGTGCAACCTATACGTACAACAGCGAATTAAGACGTATCGACGTACTTCRTGTTAATCAACCGGATTCAAACTATATTCCTGATCAAAATAATTCAAAGCCAGTAGCAAAATTTACATTTGCGAAGTCTAGCTACAAAATTGGCGAACCGATCAATTATGTTAATTTGAGCTATGATCCCGATGCAGAGGGCGTGAAATTCGAATGGGAAGGCAAGGAAGAAGTATTCTTCGAAGCGGGTACATATCCGATTACACTTACCGTTTCGGACAAGAGTGGAAATAAAAGCGCGCCATATACACGTAAGCTTGTCATAGAGGATGAAGTATATTTAAGTAAGGTTGAGTATCCAATCTATATGAATCCAGTAGGCGGTTACATTAAGACGGATTGG
>NZ_JBFUHJ010000601.1:0-2841 GCF_056402455.1 Paenibacillus sp. P4_A7
GTATGGAACTTCGGGTCATTGCGGAAGGTGTTGAAACACAGGAACAGTTAGACTGTCTGCGGAAGATGAACTGCGATATCATACAAGGTTATGTAATTGATCCGCCAATGCCGGCGGAACAGCTCGAGATCCGTTATTTAAAGGGAGTGTGGTCCACTTGACGAAATGGTTCGGTAAATCAACCTCTCAACATATACCAGCGAGTAGGATGGATGAAGTCCAGTTAACGGAAGTTTGCATTGAAGTGAATAGCGATCAGTTAATCGAGCAACTGAAGTTGATCGATATGTCACCAGAAGATTTAAGACTCATTCAAAAGTTACAACCAATAATTGTGGAAAATATTGACGAAATCATTGCGGCTTTTTATACTACTATCCTTGAAGTAACGGCTCTTAAAGGAATTATAACCAAGCATAGCACCATTGAACGACTCGAAGGCACTTTGAAAGCGCATATCATTGAAATATTCAGCGGTCAAATAAACAGTGCTTATATCCAGAAACGGTTGCAAATAGCAGWAGTTCATCAACGAATCGGGTTGGAGCCGAAATGTTATATTGGAAGCTTTCAGAATCTGCAAAATACTTTTCTGAGCATCATATATCGGCACACGCAAGATGGTCAACAAAGCTTAATTTATAGCAGGGCAATTACTAAGCTTCTTAACTTTGAGCAACAGTTGGTTATCGATGCATATGAGAAGAAAAATACAGAGCTAAAAGAGCAATATAACCTGCAGGTTCGAGAACAAGTGAAAAACAATATTGGTCTTGTAAGTGAAGAACTTGCTGCTCTCACGGAACAGACCAGTGCTTCAACAGAGCAGTTGGTTGCTAGCAGTAATCAAGTTAATGAGTCATTTTCTTATACTGCGAATATGGCACAGAGCTCACGTTTACTCGCTCTTAATGGGTCAGAGAGGGTTATCGAGCTCGAACGCACGATTACATCTATTTATGATCGCTCATTACATATGGGAATTTATGTGAAGCGACTCATCCAGTCTTCTGAGCAAATTACCACAATTGTGCAAATGGTATTGGCTATAGCCGGCAGGACAAAGATATTGTCTTTTAATGCCAGCATCGAAGCTGCTAGATCCGGGCAGCAAAGCGCGGGCTTTGCAGTTGTTGCAGGAGAAATGAAGAAGCTGTCCGAGGATACAAGCAAGGCGGTAAAACAAATAAACGAATTTATGCAACAATCAAGCGCGCATACGGATGAGGTTTTGCGGTCCATTGAAGAGGTTAAGCATCAGGTGGTGTTGGGGCAGCAAGAATCGGAGCATACCCGAGAGATGTTTAATCAAATCCTGCTTTCTCTGGAAAGCAGCTTAGTAGAAATTAGCACGGTAGAAAAAGAGTTGGACGAATTGATAAAAGCGATCGAAGAGGTCGGCACCGCAACAATGAAGGTCGCCAGTTCTGCCGAAGACCTGAATACGCTTACTCAAAATTTTTAAACGGATATACAGTCGTAAAAACAGAGGTATAGACGCAAAACGCAGCCAAACAGGGCTGCGTTTTCTTATTTGAAGCATGAAATAATCACCTCCAGAGATTATTGTATGAAAGACATTCGTGGAGGGAACAAAAAAAGCTTAATCACCCAAGGATTCGGTGATTAAGCTTTTTGGAGCATTGTTAACGCGACACCATGCGATTGGATGATATGAAAATATTAAAGCTGCCTAATCTTCTATTTACTTTAATAATGCAGATTAATATGATAAATATATAAAAAAAGTGCATAAATATTGTTCAGGGGGACTCGTAATGGAGCTTAGAATCAAGGCTGGAAATCGCGAGTCAGCTATAGATTTCATCAGCACACGTCACATTGGCGGGAGAAAAGGGGAAATCGCCGGTTTACATGCCCACCCAGTCTTTCATCTCATGTTCATAACTGAAGGTGAGGGGAGATTTCAAATCGGTGAAACGACTACGGTTGCCAAAGAAGGAATGCTCTATATTATCGATCCGAATGTGCCGCATCAGTTTCATGCAAGTGAGGATAAGCCGCTGGCTAATTTTGAGTCGACTTTTTTGTTATTAGATGATAAACAAGAACCGATAACAACAGGCTTTGCCGATATAATTGAACAAGGACAAAATATTACATTGCTGAGTGCTCTCAGAGAAACGCCAATTTATGTTCCTCAGGCTTTGCAGCCGCTCCTTGTGGAAGGCTTTCAAAAAGTCATCGATGCGCAAAAAGGGCGAGGCTCTGCCAAACAACGGGAAATCACATTGATCGATCTTATGTTTCGAATAGAAGATGTACTGTTACGGATGAGCGTGGGGGAGGTGTCGGATAGAACCGAGAAAGCATCTTTCGTAGTATCGCGGCTGAAGCAGCTATTTCAAATGAACTTACACCGTAATGTCACTTTGCACGAAATGGCTCATCTCGTTCACCTGACCCCTAACTATTTGTGCCGTTTATTCAAACGTGAGACAGGCATGCCGCTGCAGCAGTTTTTTTTGCATATGAAACTGGAAGAAGCGATGAAGCAGATGCTTTACACGGATTTGCCAGTTTACTTGGTTGCAGATCAATTGGGATTTGAAAACGCTGCTTATTTTACGAGGTTTTTTCGTGCCAGAACGGGGTTGTCACCTTCCGAATACCGCAAAAAAGGGACGCGGCACGAAGGATAATATCGTGCAAGATTAAGATAAGATCTATCATTCTAACTACGTGACTCTCGTTTTATACTGAACTCATGAAAGGGCTTACCTGAGCCCTTAACACGAGGAGGCTATAAACATGAAATTAACTCAAGAGCAAGTTGATCATTTTCGCAGTAAAGGCTATGTGGTTGTGCAAGATTTATTG
>NZ_JBFUHJ010000602.1:0-2835 GCF_056402455.1 Paenibacillus sp. P4_A7
CCTCTAGGCGCTTTGCTTGCGCTGGCTTATCCAGATCGGATAGCACAGCGTCGGAATGACGGCAGATATTTGCTGGCGAACGGTAGAGGTGCTGTGCTTCCTGARTTGCAGCCGCTATCACGCTCACCGTTTCTCACCGCTTGTGAATTGGACGATGCAGGCACAGAAAGCCGTATTCGAATTGCAGCAGAACTAACCATGAATGATATCGAGTTGTATTTGACGGCTTACATGACAACAGAGGATGTAGTTGAATGGGAGGCGTCAGCTCAAGCGGTTCGTGCTAGAAGACGTGTTCGGTTAGGCGCTATTTTACTAAATGAAGCTCCAGTTCATCATCCAGATGAGAACCAAGTAGCGGAGGTGCTGCTAGAAGGTATTCGTCGGTCAGGCATAGGTATTCTACGAATGAACAAACAAGCGCTGCAGCTGCAAGCTCGTATGCGTCTCATGTCACTGAGCGGTGATGATTGGCCGGACGCTTCTGATGAAGACTTACTGAATACGATGGAGCAATGGTTGAAGCCTCTCATCTATGGTATGAAAAGCCGCTCGGATCTTCAAAAGCTGTCGATGCTGCAACTGCTTGACGGCAAGCTGACTTGGAAGCAAAAGCAAGAATTAGATGAACAAGTTCCGACACATATCGTCGTTCCAAGCGGTTCACGCATACCAATTGACTATAGTAATCCTGAAACACCTGTATTAGCGGTTCGTTTGCAGGAGTTGTTCGGAATGAAGGAAACGCCTCGTTTAGCGAGAGGCAAACTTCCTTTAACGCTCCATTTGCTTTCTCCGTCACAGCGTCCGGTACAGGTGACTCAGGATTTACGGAGCTTCTGGGAATCGACCTATTTTGAGGTGAAGAAGGATCTGAAGGGTCGATATCCTAAGCATTACTGGCCGGAGGAGCCGTATACAGCTGCGCCTACCAATCGTACGAAGCCGAGAAATACGTAATAGGTAAAGCGTAGCGTATGCTCTTACAAAGCGAATGCTCTTTGAATGAAAGGATGTGCTGTGTAGAATGACGTTTTATATTTTATTTCTATATTTGATCATTATTAATGCGTATACGTTTCTGTTAATGGGCTGGGATAAGAAACGTGCCAAGCTGCAGCGCAGGCGAGTTCCTGAGAAGAAATTATTTATTTTAAGCGCGGTCGGCGGTGCTTGCGGCACTCTTCTAGGGATGAAAAAATGGCGGCACAAAACGAAGCATCGATCGTTTACAGTAGGTGTTCCGTTTCTCTTGTTGCTTAATCTCATCCTAATTATTGTAATCCTTTATTTTTTTGGAATGGATGTTAAGCTCTGATTGCTTTGTTCTGTAATTTCATGGTATAGTGGGAACTCGCTTTTTTTATAAGACTACATATAACCGCGAAACGATTGCTGTACCATCAAATGAATGGTACGGCCGTTTACGCTTGGGAGGTAACTGACATGACGGTTCAAAGTGCCCTTCAAGAGGAGCAGGATCGCTTGACTGAATCACTGCGAGATATTACTGCACAACTAGATTTGATTGGTCCACGCTACAAAGGGGACGACTTTACGGAGCAAATGCTCGATCTACAACAAGAGGAACGTAGATTACGGCTGGAAATTTCGAAACGCGAGCCTTACTTTGGTCGATTGGATTTTCAAGAGCTGCCAAGCAGCGAGATTAAACCTTTGTATATTGGCAAAGCCGGTGTCGCGAAGCAAGGTAGCACAGAGCTGCTTGTTATTGATTGGCGTGCGCCAGCAGCGAGTATGTTCTATTCCTTTACAGGTGGGGATTTGCCAGCTACGTATGAATCTCCGGATGATGAAATTACCGGATACGTACATTTGAAGCGGAATTTTATGATTCGTCAGGGAGAAATTACCCGTCTAGTCGACAGTTATGTGCGAGGTCAAGAGGAAGGCGCGGTAACGGACGAATTTCTATTATATAGACTAGGTGAGAACAAGGATAATAAGCTGCGTGATATCGTATCGACGATTCAAGGCGAGCAGGATCTTATTATTCGTACAGAACGAAATAAAGCGTTGTTCATTCAAGGAGTAGCAGGAAGCGGTAAAACAACTGTCGCTCTGCACAGGCTCGCTTTCTTGCTTTATCAATATGCCGATCGAATGCGGGCGGAACGAATGATTATTTTCGCGCCAAACCGGATGTTTTTGGACTATATTTCCGGAGTGCTGCCTGAGCTTGGTGTAGGTGATATTCAGCAGACAACATTCAGCGACTGGACGATCGAGCTTCTCGAAAAGACGATTACGGTAGTTGACTCTTCCGATACGATGGCCTATTGGTTTGAACAACGACGTACTGCTGATGAAATTGAGCATGCTGCGGGTCGATTTAAAGGCAGCTTAAGCTTTAAAACGATTATCGACGAACGAATTTCTGATTTTGAGCAAAAAATCGTACCAACCGTATCTTTTGTTCCAATTGAGAGATTGGAGCTATCGCCCGAGCTTATGCTTGAATGGTACAGTACCGATTATGGTGAAGAAACACTGATGAAGAAGCGTGATCGGCTTGTGAGCCGGATCCGTCGCTGGCTTGAGTCTGAGCTGAAGATGAAGAACATCAATGATAAGAAAATAAGAGCAAAGGCAATGGCTAAGTTTAATAGCTATACGAAGAAAATTCCTTCTTATACAGCGGTTCAACTGTATGCCTCGCTGTTCCAAGGCAAACAGGCTATCGCGAGCATACCTAAGGCTATGGCGAAGGAGACAGCAGAAAGACTGAAAACGAGTGTTGCTGCCGCCGAGGATTTGGCACCTCTTGCTTATATTCAGCTTCAGCTGTTTGGACTGCCGAAGCAGGCGTTCGAT
>NZ_JBFUHJ010000603.1:0-2818 GCF_056402455.1 Paenibacillus sp. P4_A7
CCCGTAATCGAACCGAATTTGCAGAGTGAGACGGTCCTTCGGGATGTCTCTCAAATGTGGTGTTACACAGGAAGCGCAGATGCGATTGATGCGATAGCGGATTATTTTTTAAGGGGCGGGGAGAATGGCTGACTTACAAGGTAAAGTGGCAATCGTTACCGGTGCGGGACGCGGTATCGGAAGCAGCATCGCTTATGAATTAGGCAAAGCCGGAGCTACGGTTGTCTTTAACTATGCCAATAGCGCAACGGGCGCCCAAACACTCGTCGAGAGAATGAATGCTGAGGGTATCCAGTCCGTAGCTATTAAGGCCGATATCAGTTCCTTGAAGGAAATCGATCAAATGGTGGCTAAGGTCGTCAATTTATATGGCCGCATCGATATTTTGGTGAATAACGCCGCCATAGATCCAATGGAAGATTTTCTTCAGGTGACGGAAAGTTTCTGGGATCAGGTGATCGACACGAATCTAAAAGGCACGTTCTTCTCTACGCAGGCTTGCGTCAAAGAAATGATCAAGACGGGTAAAGGACGCGTTATTCACATTAGTTCCGTGCACGGAAATCTAACGATGCCAAGGTATGGTGCGTATGCCACTTCTAAAGGCGGAATTAACGCGATGACGCGTCAGTTGGCGTTAGATCTCGCGAAATATCAAATTACCGTGAATTCGGTAGCGCCGGGTGCGGTAAGGGTCGAAAAGTTCCAAGATGCTGCCGGGTTTGACGATTTAGCGGATGACATTCCGATCGGTCGAATCGGGATCCCGCAAGATATCGCCAATTTCGTACGTTTTATCGCCTCTGACGAATCCGATTATTTTACGGGACAAGTCGTAACGGTCGATGGAGGCTCAAGCACTCGATTATTTCTAGCCAAATAAGTAAGCATAACGATGTGAAAATAGAAGGGGGATTATCCATGCAATTCAAAGATCAAATCGCGATGGTAACGGGCGGCGGGAATGGAATCGGCAAAGCGACGGCATTATCTTTGGCGCAAGAAGGGGCTCATGTCGTCATTATCGATATCGATGGGGAAGCCGCGAAGAGAACAGGCAAGGAAATTAATGAATTAGGAAGAGAAAGTCTGGTTATAGAAGCCGATGTTTGCAGCATGGAACAAGCGGAGAGAGCGTTCGGGCTCGCGAGAGAGAAGTTCGGAAGATTAGATATCCTAGTTAATAACGTAGGTACCAATATTCAAAAACCGATTATCGACTTGCTCGAGCACGAGTGGGATTTCCTGATTAATACGAATTTGAAGTCGATGTATATTTATTCTATCTGGCGGGAGAAATAATGCTCATTCAGAAGTCCGGTGTCGTCATTAATATCTCGTCGATTCTCGGCTTAGGCGGAATATCAAGAAGATCGGCCTATTCGGCGGCGAAAGCGGCAGTGAATAGCTTAACGCAAACATTGGCGTGCGAGTGGGCATTGGACGGCATTCGCGTGAACGCAGTCGCGCCGGGATACATTTTGACGGAGCTGCTTCAGCAATTTTTCGACAAAGGCACTTTGGATCCGGCCAACATGAAGCGTCGGACTCCTCAAGGACATTTAGGAACGCCGGAAGACATCGCCGAAGCCATTCTATACCTAGCCTCGCCAAAGGCGAAATTCGTAACGGGAGCCGTTTTATACGTCGATGGCGGTTATGCCGCATATCATGGTGCGGAGCCCGTTCCATCGCAATGGTAATAGTTGAGCATAATCGAGGAGGAGATCTAGGTGAACAGGCTTCAGAATAAAGTAACCTTAATAACCGGGGCAGCTTCGGGCATCGGTAGAAGCTCGACGTTGAAGTTCGCAGAAGAAGGAGCACAGGTCATTGTTAACGATCTGGATTCCGCCAAAGGCGAAGAAACGGTAGCCCTTATCCGTGAAAACGGAGGAGAGGCGACGTTCATCCATGCCGATGTAACTGATCCGCATTCGGTAAGCGAAATGATTCGACAGGCGCTTGAGATATACAGACGCATCGATGTGCTCTTTAACAATGCGGGTATCAGCGGCATTGGCGCGATTCATGAAATCGATCCTGAGCAATGGGACCGTGTGATCAACGTCAACGTCAGAGGGGTCTTCCTCCCTTCCAAGTACGTATTGCCTCATATGATGGAGCGCAAATCCGGCAATATTATCAATATGTCCTCCGGCACCGCGGAGATGGGGCTAGCTAGAAGAGCTTCCTATTCCGCGACGAAAGGCGCCGTCCTGGCTCTTACGAAAGCGATGCAAGTCGATTACGCGCCATACAACATTCGGGTCAACGCATTACTTCCCGGAACCATTCTGACGCCGTTCGTGGAAAACTATTTGAAGACCTCGTACGACGACCCGGTAAAAGCTATGGCATCGCTCAAAACAAGACAACTTAGCAATGAAATGGGAACACCGGAAGACGTCGCGCAGGCGGCGCTGTTCCTAGCTACCGACGAGTCGAAATTCATAATGGGTTCTCCGCTGTATATAGACGGTGGAATGACCTTTGGTAAAAATGCGTAGGGGAAACGGAAGAAATCTAAGGGTAACACTAATTGTTAACCTTTTTTGTATTATCAGAAAGTATAAAATTCTATGTCTTTATACTCATCTGATAGCTCGATACAAACGTGTGCCGCGGTATTAAGGACGGCGAAGCCGTTTTACTTGTTAAGCAACGATTACCTCGAACACCTCATCAAGGCGGAGATAACTTCGATTGTAACGAGAAAGCCGGTCTCCCCGAGACCGGCTTTCTGCCTGTTCGTCGGAGTTCCTGCTCGAATTCGGCTCGGCTCCGGAGTGATCAGCAACGTGTGAAGCCCTTTTTC
>NZ_JBFUHJ010000604.1:0-2790 GCF_056402455.1 Paenibacillus sp. P4_A7
TCGCACACTGAGACACCGCTTCATTGGGCTTCGAGTTGTGATGACATTGAAGTTCTTGAAGCGCTTCTTGATGCTGGCGCCGATATCGAAGCGCCAGGTGCAGTGATCGCTGGTGGCACACCACTAGACGATGCAGTGGCATTTGCACAGTGGCAGGCAGCGCATATGTTGGTTAAACGAGGAGCTCAGTTCGCACTCTAACATGCGGCTGCTCTAGGACAGATAGATGCAATTGAGGCCTACTTCGCCGGAACCACACTTTCGGATCGATACCCTTGGGGAGCAAGTTGCTCTACACCTCCGGATAAGATTACCGTCGCCTTCTGGTGCGCATGCCACGGTGGACAGCGCCAYTCTGCAGAGTATCTTCTCGACCAAGGTGCTGAATTGAACTGGATTTCGGTTTGGGATGGATTGACCCCACTGGACGCAGCGCAGCGTAGTTCCACCGCGGATCTGGTGCAGTGGCTGCGTAGTCTAGGCGCCAAATCTGCCTACGAACTGTGAATGATCATATTTTATTGCAGGGCCATAGCTAGAGCTCCTGAGGATTAAGCTAACGGCCAGGTTAGCGGAATAAATCGTGATACAATATTGTTGTGGTAATTGCTCAAAGTGAGGTGTCTAAACAATGGGACTGGTGAATAAAATTGAAGTCGTAACGATGAAGAGTGAGTACTGTAAAGTTGAACATCATGATATGGTTATAAGACTAGAACAATACATCGCAATCAACAATGAAGTTTGGATAAAAGATGTTTTTGAGCAATTCAAAGAATAAATATATATCTAAAAACGGACACCAATATGATTACCGGTTTAAAGATCGAAAAGGATAAGGAGACTGATATGGATATTTACCCAATTATTATAGAGCAATTAACTACAAAATATGAAGAAATAAGAACAACGCTTCTTAAAACAATAGCTCAATTAAGCAATGAACAATTGAATTGGAGACCTAATAGTGAAAGTAATTCTATATCTAATCTTGTAGTACATATTGCAGGAAATATTAATCAAAGGATAGGTTCGGGTATATTAGGCTTATCAGATAGAAGAAACAGAGATGAAGAGTTTGATAGCAAAATATTCGTAGCTAAAGATCAAATAATAGTCATTGTTGAAAAATCATTTGATTTATTAGTAAAAACAACAAGAGAACTCAACATGGAAGATTTACTAAGAACTCAACAAGTACGAGAAAATTCAAGGTCTATATATGAAGTTTTACAACAATGTGCTACTCATTATTCTGAACATCTTGGACAAATTCTTTACATCGCTAAGATGTGTCTAGGTTCTGAGTACAATACAACATCTATTTACGGTAACAATTTGAAGAAGTGAGAGGGGGGGCGAAGAAGCCGGTAACTACACCTAACACAGGATTCACAATTCGGGATTCGCTAAGTCTGCCATTTCGCATTACGCTAACGGAGAACTATAGTTGAACAAACAGGGAGTAATTTGCTACGGCAGTTGCTCCCTTTCTTTATTAAGCTAACGGGCAGGATTGCGTGGTAGCACTTAAGATGTGGATGAGTGCATTTCTCCATATATTGGACAAGAATGTAAGAAGGTTTTACCATTTTTCCAATGAATACATGTAGAATCATGTGAAATTGGAGGGATATAAATGCTAAGTCCTTTAAATGGTACTTTTCCGACTGATAAAAAAATTGCCGGTGTACACAGCATACCAATTACCGAAGATGGCTCAATTATTATGGTCTGGGATAAAAATGAGAAGGCGCTCACAACAGTCGGTGGGAGAATTGAAGTTAATGAAGATATTGATACAGCTTTAAACCGTGAGACAATTGAAGAAGCAGGTCTTATTTTAGAGTCTAAAAGAGTACCCATTGCTGCTTGGTATTGGGAGAGTACGGATACATACACTGTTTTTGTTATGGCTAGAGTAAAGGAGTATGGAATCATGCCCGATGGGTTTGAAACAACAGGAAGAGTGACTATGAATTTTGAAACAGCGCGCCAAATTATTTCAAAAATTGAAGGTGAGGGGTTACGGCTTCAGCTATTAGAGATTGCCGAATCAGAATTTAAACAACATTTCAAAAGATAATTCGTTAAGCTAACGGGTAACGATAGCGGAGGAGCTTCCTATGTGGTAGCTCCTTTTTTCTATTGAACTAACGGGCAGGTTAACTTAGCAGTGAGTGGTATACTTTTATTCAAAGAACAATTATTCGAAATGAAAGTGGGTACTAAATTGGACAATGGAAGATACGAAGAGATTCAGGAATATGATAAAGATTCCACAATTCAGGAATTGAAATCAGGTGACGATAAAAGGATTATCAATGCTTTGCTTGGACTTGCTTTTAATGAGCAAGATTGGAAGTGGGTACAAGACATTTGTTTACAATTTAGCAATAATAGTAATTTCAATGTCAGAGGAATCGCTATACTTTGTTTTGGTCATCTGGCAAGAATACATGGACAATTAGAAACTGAAATAGTTCTACCCATTTTAAAATAGAGTTAGGCAATCGCCAGATTATTACGCTAACGGGTAACGTTAGTTCAACAAATGCGGGGCAGTTTGCTACGGCAGCTGCTCTCTTTCTTTATTAAGCTAACGGGCAGAAGAGTTGAACACTCAACAACTCAAGACTGACTCAACTATTTATGTAATCGTAACTAGGGGGATAAGTAAGCATGAAATATTACCTATCGTCATTCAAGATTGGGAATGAAGAGTTAGAATTAAAACGAATAACCGAAAACGGGAATAAAAGAGTTGCTTTTATCAATAATGCATTAGAC
>NZ_JBFUHJ010000605.1:0-2774 GCF_056402455.1 Paenibacillus sp. P4_A7
GAATATCTCCATCTACCATATAGCCGCCTTTCTCTTTGTTAGGCAGCATAACAAGTGGCTCTACCATCAGCGGCATGCCATATTTCTCGCATTCTGTTTTCAGAATAGCTATGTTGCGCACACATTGATGATGCAGCTCCGGCTGACMGGGCAGCAGCAATAAATTGACGCATACCGCTACAGCATCCAAACGAACGGCCTGCTCAATCGCGCGGTCGATCAGCTCACTAAACAGAAAACGCGGCAATACATTACCGTAGATATTAGCAGCATCTGTTCGAAGTACTAGACCTGGCTTTTGCTTTCCTGGTATTTCTTGCAGATGTCTAGCTTGGCCTGCGCTAAGCTGGATGCAATCCGGTCCCGCTTTAACAACCGTTTCAATTGCGCTTTTCATATTCTCAATGCCGGATAGGAAGGAAAATTCATTAAAAAATCCATGATCAATTGCAACATCAAAACATTTACCTTGCGCACTGAACATTCGATTTAATCTAGCTTTCGTTGACATAATAATGACAGCTCCTCATGATTCGTATTGTTTCAATGAATGTTTGTTTGTAACATTATGATATAACAAAAGAACATTTTTGTCTAGAAAATGTTGTAAAACTTTATACTTTACCGCAATAATGCAAACATGCTTTAAATGGGATGCTTGCGACGATTAATTTTAATACGTTAAAATCCTCCTAAATCAACCTCACGCTGCACAAAGGCAATGAAGGAGAGAGTAAGCAGAGCACATTCCTAACAGGGACGGATCGCCAGAGACTGAAAGCGACCGAACGAATGACCTGCCGAAGTTCACTCCCGAGCCGATACCTGATCGTAAGCCAGTTCTTGGATTATTTTAGGGATATCCGTACTCCCTTCGTTAAAGGGCTACAAGAGAAGAGTAAAAGACTATGAATTAGAGTCTTTGAGCTCTTCTAAATTAGGGTGGTACCACGACTTCTCGTACCTTTCAGACGAGAGGTCTTTTTTGTATTTCAAAAAATATATTTTCTTAAAGGAGAGAGCTGCCGTGAGCCAAAAAAAATTAGCTAAATTACGTGAGGAAATGGATGCAATAAACCTTCAGCTCCTCGAAACGATGTCCCAAAGAGCACGAATCGCTCTGGAGATCGGGCTGGAGAAGGAAAAACAAGGAGTACCTAAATTCGATCCTGTTCGTGAAAAGAAAATGTTAGATGGCCTTACCGCTCAAAATAACGGACCCTTCGATGATGAAACCGTTCGTCACCTATTCAAACAAATCTTTCAAGCGTCATTAAAGCTTCAAGAAACGGATCACCAAAAAGTACTGCTCGTAAGCCGCAAAAAACAGAAGGAAAATACAGTCGTTACGATAGGCGATACTTCCGTCGGAAATGGAAAGCCTATACTAATTGCCGGCCCTTGTTCCGTTGAGAGCTATGAACAAGTTCGTAAAGTAGCAGCCGTTCTTAAAGCTGCCGGAATTACAGTTATGCGCGGAGGTGCTTTCAAACCTAGAACGTCTCCGTATGATTTTCAGGGTCTTGGGATTGAGGGTTTGAGAATTTTGAAGGAGGTTGGAGCTGAATTCGGATTAAAAACGATTAGTGAAATCGTTGATCCCGCACATATCGAGCTGGCAGCAAGCTACATCGACATTATTCAAATCGGTGCGAGAAATATGCAAAACTTCGAATTGCTCAAAGCGGCTGGTGACGTGAGAACGCCAATCCTCTTAAAACGCGGCTTGGCAGCGACACTTGATGAGTTTCTCCATTCCGCAGAATACATCGTATCCAGAGGAAATACACAAGTCATGCTGATTGAAAGAGGAATTCGCACTTACGAAAAAGCTACCCGGAATACACTTGATATATCCGCGGTGCCTATTCTAAAGCTGGAAAGCCATCTGCCTGTCCTTGTCGATGTTACCCATTCGACTGGCCGTAAAGATATTTTGGCCCCTTGTGCGAAAGCCGCTCTTGCCGCCGGTGCTGACGGTGTCATGCTGGAGGTGCATCCCGATCCGGCAACTGCGTTGTCCGACGCGGCGCAGCAGCTGAATTTTGAGGAATTCGAGGTCTTCTTGGAGGAATTAAAGCAATCCGGGTTAATGAAGAGCAAATTGTAAGGCTGATTTGCAATGTTGTTCGCAGCGCAGCATCTGAATGGAAAAAGCCGAACGACTGTCAGGTATGAGTACCTGTGCTTCGTTCGGCTTTTCGTTTTACAGCTATTATTTTGCTTTTTTACGTAAAGAAATAATTAAGGCTAGGAAGCCTAGTACCAATGCTGCAATAGAGAAATAAAGAAGTAGATCATTATTCGCCTTATCGGCTTCCTCTCCGCCCGCAGTTGTATGTCCATGGCCATCCACAGCTGCGCCAGTTGGTTTTGCTTTGACCGTCGTTACTGAAGCCGGTTTATCTGCTCCATCCGCACCGATCCACTCTACCACACTTCCATCCTCATACGTCTGGTATGCCTTCCACACTATTTCAGCAGCGTTGTCACCAACTTTACCCTGCATATTAAACTCACCAAACTCTGTTGCAGAAAGCCCTGTACCAGTCGTTGTCCACACTACAGCTGTAATTTTCCCTGTCGCATCTTTGGTAAGCTCATATTTCCAATCTGCTTTTGGTTCAAAACGTGAAATCGTTACATCATCGGAAATTTTCACTTCAACCTTCACAGTCGCAATATCTTTTTCATTTGGAACACGAACCGTAAATTTCTCATAAGAGCCCTGAGTCGTTTCTTTTGGATAGACACCCACATGCGCACTAGCGATT
>NZ_JBFUHJ010000606.1:0-2770 GCF_056402455.1 Paenibacillus sp. P4_A7
CCCCAATATAGATGGGATAAGAGCGGTCACCTAGATCAACTATTAATTCACGCATCCTTAGTACCGCCCTAATTGTTCTAAGTAACTATTAAGGTTAGCACGAATTTCTTCGATGGAATCTCCGCCGAATTTCTCAAGGAATGCCTTCGCTACTTCCCATGCGACAACATGCTCCATCACAACACTTGCAGCAGGTACTGCACAGCTGTCTGAACGCTCAACTTGAGCGGTGAATGGCTCTTTTGTATCAATATCGACGCTGCGAAGCGGCTTGTACAGTGTAGGAATTGGCTTCATTACACCACGCACAACAATTTGTTCTCCGTTAGTCATGCCGCCMTCGAAGCCGCCAAGACGATTGCTAGCGCGATGATAGCCGCGCTCTGCATCATACATGATCTCATCATGTACTTGTGATCCGCGCAGTTTAGCTGCTTCAAAACCGATGCCGATTTCACAGCCTTTGAACGCATTAATCGATACAACAGCTTGTGCGATTCGTCCATCAAGCTTACGATCCCACTGCACGTGGCTGCCCAGACCAATTGGCACGCCTTCGATGATACATTCCACCACACCGCCGATCGAGTCGCCTTCCGCTTTAATCTGATCGATATATTCCGTCATCTTTTGTTCTGTATCCTTGTCGACAACACGAACGGAAGATTCTTCTGTCAAACGAATCAATTCATCAACAGAAAGCTGGTTCGCTGGTGCTTCGATCTCACCAATGCGAATAACTTGTCCTGCCACTTTAATGCCGAATTCAGCAAGAAATTGACGAGCTACCGCCCCTACAGCAACTCGAGCAGCCGTTTCACGCGCACTTGAGCGCTCCAGCACATTACGCAAATCCTTCAAATCGTATTTCAAACCGCCATTAAGATCAGCATGACCAGGACGCGGACGGTGAACACGACGCTTCTCTTCGTCACTGCCTTCAATCGGTTCAATATTCATAACAGAGGTCCAATGTTTCCAGTCATTATTTGCAACGATAAGCGCTACAGGAGCACCTGTCGTTCTGCCATGACGAACGCCTCCGACAATGTTTGCTGTATCTTTCTCAATTTGCATACGACGGCCGCGGCCATGCCCTTTCTGGCGTCTATGCAGCTGAAAATTCAATTCCTCGAAATCAATTGTTAAATTACTTGGCAATCCTTCAATAATAGCAGTCAATTGGGGACCGTGGGTCTCTCCCGCTGTCAAATACCTTAAACTCAACCAAAGCTCCTCCTTCAAAGCAAGCCTATACGCGCCTGCTGTGCTTTACTGCACTAAACATCTTTGCTCATTATAGTACAGCGCCTGCAGTTTGACAAGAATTCAAGCCACTAGTTGCCGCCTTCTATCCAATAAAAAGAGGCTGATTGAATGCCTTCTAAGAAGACAAACAAGTCAGCCTCGTACGTATACACAAGTCTAGCTGTTAACGGAGTGTTTCTCATGCAGTGCCGTTCCATCGTTAATTAACAGCGGATCATCAACAAGTCTTGTCATTTGACCGCTGTCGACGCCGATAATTTGCGCACATTCTTGAATCGAAATGAATCCGCGCCTGTAGGCGGCTATTACTTTGCGTTTATCCATCTTAAGCTCATCCTCCAAGTCCATTCGGTTATGACTAGTATAGGAGAAGATGGAAATCGATATACATGGTAATTATACTTTCCTGTAAAAGAACGTATCTGCCGTCTCAAAACCATAAACAGCTGGCGAGAATATTTGTTCCGTACTGCCAACAAACAGCAATCCGCCTGGTTTGAGCGCACTCGAAAATTTGTGATACAACAAATGCTTCGCTTCTTCTGTAAAATAAATCATAACATTGCGGCAAACGATTAAATCAAAGGAAGAATCAAAGGAATCATGAAGTAAATTTTGCTGCTTGAATTGAATGAATTGTTTTAAATGATCCGATATATGATAAGCCCCATCAGTTTCTTTAAAATATTTTGTCCGGCAGTCTGTTGGCACATCGCGTAATGAGCGTTCTAAATAACTGCCTTCCATTGCTTTCTGTAATACATTCGTATCCAAATCCGTTGCAAGCAGCGTTGTTCGCTGCTGTGCTCCTAGCTCGGCTAAAATCATCGCAAGCGTATACGGCTCTTCTCCTGTAGAGCAAGCCGCGCTCCAAACCTTAAGCTGAGAGCCGGACCTTAGCATTTCAGGGAAAAAGCGATTTTGCAGAACCTCCCACCTGGATGGGTTCCTCCAAAATTCGGAGACATTAATCGTCATGCGGTCCAGAAACTCATTCAACAAGCTTCGGTTCTGCTCCATCGCCTTCCAGTACTCATCAAAGGTTTGATACCCATGCTTCATTCGTAGTGTTGTAAGTCTACGCTTCATTTGAGCTTCTTTGTACTGTGACAAATCGATGTCGGTCTTTTGCTTTATTCGAGCGATAAACTGTGCAAAATCACGATCCTCCAACATTAAGTCTCCCATCATTAACGGCCTTTTAACGTTAAATCCACCGTTGTATTGTGTGTTCATAGTTGAGAAGCTCATTTGGCGAGAAGAAATTGCTAAGTTCTCTTTCCGCGTTCTCTGCAGAATCAGAGCCGTGGATCAAATTAAAATTAGTATGTACCGCAAAATCAGAACGAATTGTGCCTGGAAGAGCGTCAATAGCGTCCGTTTTTCCAATAAGTGCACGTGTCAAAGCAATTACATTGTCACCTTGCCAAACCATTGCAAACACCGGACCGGATGAAATAAAATCAAGCAGCGGCTCATAAAAAACTTTCCCTTTATGCTC
>NZ_JBFUHJ010000607.1:0-2746 GCF_056402455.1 Paenibacillus sp. P4_A7
TGTTATCCCTTTATTCCGGTATTAGCCAAGCCTTGTACAATATAGCGCTGAAATACGAAGAAAATAAGCAGCATCGGAATCGTAATTCCAAGGCCGAGCGTAATCATTAACGGATAATCCGGAAGGCCCAAAGGGTTAGCCGCCAACGAGGATAACCGTGAGATTGCAGCCGGAAGTGTCTGCAAATTATCACTTGTTGTAAAGAAGAATGGCGTCTGCCAATCATTCCATATCGCTTGCGAGGTTGTAATCGCAATAAAAGCGAGAATAGGAATTTGGAGCGGCATTAAGATCTGGAATATAATTCGGAATGTCCCTGCTCCATCAATTTTCGCAGCCTCATCCAGCTCAAATGGCACCTTTTCAAGCGATTGTTTGCATAGAAATGCCCCCATAATATTAATAGCCGGAGCTCCTATGAGGTACACCCACCAGCTGTCCAAAATACCATTTCCGCCATTAAAAATGTTGTTGCCGCCTGCAAATGGCCAGCGTGCAAACTCAATAAATGTCGGAATAATAGCGACAACCGGCGGAACCATTTGAGTTGCAAGCAGCACTAGAAATAGAGTGTCTCTTCCTTTAAACCGTAATCGTGCAAATACATAGCCGCCTAAAAACGATGTAAATACAGCCCACACTAATCCATAAGAAGTGCGCAGCACAGAATTCAGAAAATACGTTTGGACCAACTTATCTCCAGCACCACCGAAGAGCTTGGCAAAGTTCTCAAATGTCGGCTCCTGAGCTAATGGAAAAAATCCCATTTGCGTTTTGGCATATTCCTCAGTAGACATAAACCCAGTAAGAACCATAAATAGGATCGGGTACATAAGTATTAATCCGCCAAATAGCAAGATAAAATGGCCTAGTAGATTAATCGGTTTTATACGTGTACTCATAGCATCTTCACTCCCTTCGACTTCTTCCGTTCTCGACGTTCATTCTCAGTTGCATAGCGGAAGTATAGTACTGTGAAGACAAAGACGACAGCAGCGAGCATAACAGATGACGCGCCTGCCATGCCTAAATTGAAATCAAAGAAGCCGTCACGCAAAATACGATATACCAGCACCTCTGTTTGTCCATATGGACCGCCGCCTGTAATAAAGATAACCTGTTCGTATATTTGAACAGCACCAATCAATCCTGTAATAATGACAAATGTAGCTATCGACTTAATGCCTGGAATGGTCACATTCCAGAACTTCTGGATACGATTAGCTCCATCAATATCAGCTGCTTCATAAAGCACTGGATCTACGGACTGCAGACCTGCCAGCCATATTAAGGCCGTTCCCCCTATACCCTTCCATAGAGAATAAACCACGATCCAAAATACACCCCAGCCTACAGAATACTGCCATAAAACAGGGTCCATGCCCATGCTTTTCAAAAAGTTATTAATGACGCCATTATTCGAATCAAGAAAGATATTAAAAATTTGAGTGGTTGCGACAACAGAGGTTACTACAGGGATGTACCACATTGTGCGATATAGGCCTTTGCCCTTGAGAGGTAAATTCATGAGGAGTGCTACTAAAAATCCAACGATGATCGTCAATCCAGTGACCAGCAATCCAATCCAAATGGCTCTCCATAGAGCCATATAATAGACTGGATCATTAAAGAATCGCTCATAGTTTTTGAAGCCGATAAATTTGGGAGAATTCGTGACGCCTACCCATTCGAAAAATCCTAAGAAGAAGCCAAATAGCGTAGGAAATCCTGAAATGATAAGCCACCATATAACCATAGGACCTAATATAATGGTTGCTATGACAGCATCCCTATGCCGCTTATAAATCTTTGTTCTCTTGAAGAGGGCAATTGGTGTACGACGAAAAGCAGAAGCGTCAGTAGTTGTTGGTATATTGTTTTTCAAATGTGTTCTCCTCTCTTTCAATTTTGAAAGCGTATTCAACTAAGTGTTAATAATAAATGATTAAGGAAGAATATTCTCCCCCTCAATCATTTATTATATTGAATATAATATTACATATTCTAAACTGTCAATCATTATCTCAATGTATCAAATGGCGGAGTCTGATAGCCTAAACCGTAAGGACTTTCAGGTCGTTCAAATTCACCCATCAACGCCCGGCGAAGCGGAGTCGTACGCGCAAGAAACTCGCTGCTATTCTCAAAACGATCTGATGGAACGACCCAAGGAGGACTATAAATATAGTGAGCCGTATACCGATCATAATCTCCATCATGTGCATAGGTGCGATGCCATACCGCATTATGGAAAAGAAGCACCGAGCCTGCCGGAGCGCAAATAATATGGCTGTTCGGCGGGCTAGTTTTATTAGTGTGATATTCTGAAGGCAACGAAGCCAAGCTGTGATGGCTTCCAGGTACCATTTCCATATTGCCTGTACGAGGCACTAATTGATCCGTCAGCAAATAAGACGCACGAAGCTGAATTAACGGGATCGGGTAGCCTAACAACTTAAAATCATAGGCTCCAGAGCCATCCTGATGYCAGCCCCCAACATCCCCGAAAGCTGGCTGCTTCGTATTCCAGCTGGACTGCATAATAAATCGATCGCCATACAAGCCTCGAACCTTCGGCAGAACAGCGGGATGATCGATTAATCGCTCCAGCACAGGCTCTGTCTCGTAAGCGCGGCCAACCTGCGCCCAGCCTGCTGTGCCTGCTGCTTGATGCACACGGATAGAGGCTTCGAGACATTCCTCCACTTCTTCTTTAGAGAGCACATTAGGGATAATAATATAACCC
>NZ_JBFUHJ010000608.1:0-2734 GCF_056402455.1 Paenibacillus sp. P4_A7
CTGTTGTTCCAATTTCTGTTGTTCCAATTTTGGTCATGCAGAAACAGAAGAACTGTATGGAACATTTCTCCAAGCGTTAATCTTCTGCACGCATACTTCACAATTTCCTTGGGGTTCACCATCCCATGACTCTACGGGTCTATGCCCTTACATTCCTTCGTTACACCTGACCAAGGCGTGGAGACCGATAGCGTTTAGCTGACGGGTCTGAGCCCTTATGGGTAACGAACTCGGTCCTCCGTTCTTTCTTTTTGAAATCCTGCGAATGAGTCAATATACGTGATCATTTAATCGTTTTAGGCAGCTTGTGAGTATATAGAGGCAGCTTTTTCAGGAGAAAAAGTTTCTCCACGTTGTACAATACCGATGATGATTCGTGCTAAAGATCATTTACTTTCTCTAAATCTTCCTCTGTTATAGGTTTTTGTTCGCTGTTTATCCAATGATCTGCTTTGGTAATATGAAGATCATAACTTATAAAAATATCACTTCCCCCAGAAATTAGTGTTGATATGAATGATTCCTTATTTGATCTAAAAATCCTCTACATACAACCGAAATATGTACTTGACCATTTCGGCTATGGATATAGGTTCTTATCCTACTACAATAGATACTGCTACTACTACGATATTTTCCGGGATTTCATCTTCTAGGTGGAATACGTTAATGAACGTATGTATAAAACGATAAGTACATTTCATTTATTTCACTTCTAATTCCAATAATTGATGTATAAAAAGCAAAACAATCCACAAAATAACTTCACATCCAGTTGAGGAGTGAACATACATGAGCAGAAAAAGTTTAGTCGTTCCACAAGCACAAGCAGCACTTGATCAAATGAAATATGAGGTAGCACAACAGTTTGGGATTCAATGGTCTCCAGATGGTTACAATGGGAATATGACTACTCGTGATGCAGGTACTATTGGTGGAAACATCACAAGAGCGTTAATTCAAATTGCAGAACAATCTCTTGGCTCAGGGACAAGAAGATTCTAATTTAAAATTAAAAAATAGCCCTCCTCAATCTCATAAAGAGACTAGGAGGGCTATTTGAAGTTYAGTTGCTGTTCATCTTGTTTAATGAGCTATAGTTTCCCGTTAGCGTAATGAAGATCGGGTCAAAAATCTTCGAAATACCTCGGGCGGACCGAGGGCCGAATGGGCAGAAGCGTGAATACGGTATTATCGGAAGTTCATGTCCTCTTGTAATACTTACATTATCTCTATATCTAGCCTTGTATATCTTTCTTCAATCTCTTTATCTTCACTAATCCATTCTGAATCCACCCAAAGATGTATTTGTATCATTCTTGATAGTTCATCAATGGCTTGTTCAGGATTGCTAATTTCTAATAATTTTATTAAGTCTTCATGAGCTAACTCAAGAACTTTCTCTAAATATTCATGATCAATTACTTCTGACTCTAAGCCATATTCTTCTTTTGCCCATTCTTCACAAAAGTACTTCTTTGTTCTAATGTCTCCTTCTTGAAATAAAGTAAATTCAAATATATCTTCATCAAAGAATCCAATTGTCATAACAGGTTCTGACACAAAATTAGAAAGCATTTCACCAATTTTCTCGACTTCTCCCCATGAAAATTGATCATTCAGGACACTGCTCCAATTCATTCCTTGGTTAATATAGAAAGATACCGATGAAGTAGTTCTTCTAATCTGTTTGTTCGATCGATATACATATTGGTCTATGATATCTACACCAGTATTATTTGCTGTTGTAAGTATTGATCCAGCTTTGTTACTCAATCTTTGTAACGCATCAACGAGTACCTCTTGATTATTAGTTTTGATATGAAGATTGGCAAACTTTGTGCCCATTCCATCTCCTCCAAGTTTTACATGAATTTCTCATAACGTTCTTGTATTCGCGACATCCACTCCCCTTAGATAGCTATTATCTTAGGGGAATGGGTGTGTCCAGGTGCTCCTGCTTCCTCGAAAACCTTCTGCCGGACTGAGGGGCGCATGCCCAGTAGCGTGAATATGGTGTTAGATGAAGTGCCTGACTCCCTAGAATACGCTAAATTGTTCCTTCACTTACTTGAATCAATTGTTCTTCTATTTTATTAATGACATCACTGATACTTCGTGTTTCATATTTAATTATTGGATTATCCCAGGAGTTAGTTTGATCATCTACATTATCATTTTCTTGAATTAAGACTAACAGATATTTTCCATTTTGTCGAAATTCAGGATACCAACCAAGATCTAATATTTCCTTATCTGCACATGTTTGAATTTGGCGATATCTACGCCAACTATTCATGTAGTAGAAATGATTTGAGTTATTTTCTGATTTTGAGTAGAATTCATAATATAGTCTCCTAGGTATGTTTTTTGGATCTGATGCTGGCCAGCAACTGGGACCCATAAACATCATACCAAGGAGTCTTTTTATATTTCAAACCTCAAATTTCTACATAATAGGAATGCTGCCCGTTAGCGGAATGAAGGGCTGCCACGCGGCCAATGTCATTAAGTTAAGTTCAAAGACAAGACCGGGAATAAAAATGGAATCCGAAACGGCACGGGAAAAAGCCCTGTGCCGTTTGTTTTTTTGTGCAAGCAAGGAAAAAAGCGTACAGCAAACAAAGCGGATGGAATATCCGCTTAAAAAATGTTCTTATGAACCGAATTATGCTACTCTGTAGACGAAGCTAAC
This sequence comes from Paenibacillus sp. P4_A7, assembly GCF_056402455.1. Classification (NCBI taxonomy): domain Bacteria; kingdom Bacillati; phylum Bacillota; class Bacilli; order Caryophanales; family Paenibacillaceae; genus Paenibacillus; species Paenibacillus sp. P4_A7. The sequence goes on from NZ_JBFUHJ010000608.1 coordinate 2,696, forward strand.
AGCTGATTTATAGCGAATTTTGCGCGTATTCTGCTGCCC
>NZ_JBFUHJ010000609.1:0-2710 GCF_056402455.1 Paenibacillus sp. P4_A7
GCGTTATGTCGCTTAGCGAGCTGCAGCATTTTTTGAGCAATCTGGAATTTGTAGAGCCGAAAGTGCATATAGGCAAACAAATTACGACGGAAATCATGTCACGTCTGCTACTGCTTCTGGACATCGGGCTTGATTATCTCAGTTTGGGGCGGCGTTCAGATACCATATCAGGTGGGGAAGCGCAGCGAATCCGATTGTCTACGCAGATCAGCTCAGGTCTTATGGGGATGCTGTATGTGCTGGATGAGCCAAGCATAGGCCTTCATGCGAGAGATAGCTCTCGTATTATGAATACACTAAAAAAACTACGAGATTTAGGTAATACGATCATCGTCGTTGAACATGACATGGACACGATTCGGAGCGCGGATCATATTATCGAAATTGGTCCGGGGCCGGGACGAAATGGTGGACACATTATTGCGGAAGGCACAGCGGAGCAGCTTGCAGCTGCTTCAGAATCGGTAACGGGAGCATTCCTATCCGGGGTCAGGACGATCGAGATTCCCTCCGGGCGCCGTCCTCTGACTGGACTTGCTATATCGATCAGCGGAGCAAGAGCGAATAATTTACGCAGTGTTAATGTCGATATTCCGCTTGGTGTCTTGGTATGCATAACCGGCGTTTCTGGATCAGGCAAGAGCACTCTCATCAATGAGGTGATGTGCAAGCAGCTATTTTCCATTTTTCACGATGCAAGGATTGTACCCGGTGAGCATGATTCACTTACTGGCCATGAGTCACTAACGGGCATTATTACGATTGATCAGTCCCCTATTGGGAGAAGCTCTCGTTCCAACCCAGCGACATATGTAGGTTTTTTTGATCGGGTTCGAGAGTTGTTTGCGGGAGAAGCTCAGGCAGCAGGCATTAAGCTGAGCAAGAATGATTTCAGTTTCAATCAAAAAAATGGCGGCCGCTGCGAGAATTGCCAGGGAGAAGGAATTGTAGTCACGCAGCTGCAGTTTATGCCAGATGTAGAAACCATATGTCCCGTTTGCAAAGGAGCTAGATTCAATGGTGATGTGCTGGATGTCAAGATGAAGGGTAAGAGCATTGCCGATGTACTTGATATGAGTATAGAGGAAGCGCTGGAGTTTTTTGATGAGCAGCCATATATCCAGCATAAGCTGAATGTACTCTTTCAGCTTGGGCTAGGTTATTTGAGGCTGGGCCAGTCCTCAACGACATTGTCTGGCGGAGAAGCGCAGCGGATCAAACTTGCTTATGAACTTAGCAAGATGAAGCGGGGCAGCCACAACCTGTACGTGCTGGATGAACCGACCACCGGCTTGCACCTCAGTGATATACAGAAGCTTATTGATTGCCTGCAGCAACTTGTAGATGCTGGACATTCGGTCCTTGTAATTGAGCACCATCTGGATTTGATCAAGGTCGCTGACTTTGTTATCGATATGGGCCCTGATGGTGGACGAAATGGCGGCATGATCGTCGCATCCGGCACACCTGAGCAGGTAGCAAAGACGGAAGGTTCACTTACAGGGAAGTTTCTTACTCAAGCTTTAATGTTATTAGCTAAATGAGTTTCGATGATAGATTTTCTTTGAATGGCATCAGATCATTAGAGGGTAAAGAGGGGATCGATTGGGCGACCGAGAGCTTGTCGAACGAGCTCGAAGCGGGGACCAGGAAGCATTCAGCGAGCTTGTCCGTACGCATCGTGCAAGAGCATATGGCTTGGTGAACAAGATTGCACGCGACGCATATCTGGCGGAAGATATTGTTCAGGATGCACTGATTCGAGCATTTCTACATCTCGGCAGCTTAGATGACACGAGTCGGTTTCTACCATGGCTGCAACGGATCATTCGCAACCAAGCTTATATGAGGCTTCGACGCGGCGGGCAGTTCACCAAAGAACTGCCATTTACAGGTTTCGGTACTGGAAGTGCTGCGATAAAGGATCGTTTCCGAGAAGACAGCCAATCGATGGACTGGGGAGATATCGACCGCATTTTGTTTAGATTATCCCGTTCTGTTGATGAAGAGGATAAACAAAGCAGTGATCCTATGAAATATCTACTTCGCCGTGAACTCATGGAAAATCTTCTCTCGTTGCTGCACTGTTTGAGTAAACGGGAGAGGCAAATTTTCGAAGCACATTTCTTTGGAGAATTGTCCACTGCATACGAGAGGAAGAGAATGGCAGCACATTTTTCAAGACAAATATATGATCGGCATAGCTGGTTATGATGCATGGACCGCTTGTTTGGAGCGGTGAAGTATTGGAACACCTCCTTAATTTTATGAAAGCTTATTGGTCTGAGCAATGGATTAATTGAATAAGACTATGGTTTAATATTGATAGTTCGAAATAAAAGATGAGAAGTGACAGTTTGCTTTTGAATGTTTAATGAAACTCAAAGGAAAAGACTCCAGGTACAATTTAATTATTTGTGGGGGCTTAAGCTACCCTTCTCTATCCATCAATATTAAGCACTCCACACATGTGGAAACTATCGTACTGCTGAGACGTATAACACCAGTATTGATAAGAAATAATTAAACTGTAACAAGCCCTGCCTGTGGCAACGTCAGAAATTATTAATGCATCAGGATCTGTGCTTATTAGGAAAGTGGGGCAATAAGAGAATGAAGTTTTTAGGAGCAGGTACTTTTATTCTATATAGCATTATTACAGGAGGGATTGTTGGGCTTCTCGTATGGAGCTTTCTCGCTATTCTTTCTG
>NZ_JBFUHJ010000610.1:0-2669 GCF_056402455.1 Paenibacillus sp. P4_A7
TCCTTAAAGATCGTACCGTTGATATTACGATAGGGGCGAATACGATCAAAATAAACGGAAAAGCGGTAAAGCTTAATGCGCCGCCGGCCTTCCTTTATAGTATTGGCGGCACAGGCAAGACGTATGTTCCGCTTGCCGCTTTGTCAGAGGGTCTAAATTTCCAAGTTGAGTACCGTGAAAAAATAAAAACAGCTTTTATTAATGAATAATTACAATATCATATTTAATAGAAACTACAGTTACTTATACTCTTTCTGCAATTGTTGCATCTGCTCGAGAGCTTTGGCAGTCCAGCGATGCAACCGGTCAAGGGATGCAATTTCCTTTGCAACAGCTGCTTGAAGTGATTCGCTATAATCGGGAACATTGCCCGCGTATGCCTTAACATCGCGAAGCAGAACAGTTGTCTTCTCGGTGTAGCTTAGTGCCCGCCTCTCGTGAAACATAGGAACATCTGGGTCATATGGATTATGCAAGTCTCCCTGCTCGGGATGTTTCAATACAGCAAGCACCTTCACGAGTGCGCGAGGCCTATTTATTTCGATTAACTCACCAATATATTGTCCGGAACGGACTTCAGCTTGAACAATATCGCCTATTTTTATAGGTTGATCATTCTGGTTCATTTGTTCCATTTTACAATCATCCTCACGAATTATATTTTGTAATTTGTAAAATATATGTAAAATTAGTTTAATCAAGGTTAATTTCCCTTGACAACGCATATATCTATATTCAAGGATAAATTATCCACTATATTATACGCAACCTTTTCTGTTAATACTTGTGTTAAGAGTGCATGCATCGTAATATGGTATTAGAAAAGTAGGTGAAATAAATGCGTAAGAAAAGAGTGCTTCTGCTCTCTGAAGGCTTCGGTTCCGGACATACACAGGCTGCTTATGCATTGGCTGTCGGACTTAAGCAACTATGTCCAGGTATTCAGACCCGTGTCATTGAGCTTGGTAAGTTCCTTAACCCCGTACTCGGTCCATTGATCGTTTCCGCTTATCGGAAAAMCGTTAGCAAACAACCTAAGATGGTCGGTCTCATGTACCGAAGCAATTATAAAAAATCATTCAACCGATTTACACAGCTTGCCATTCACCGTATGTTCTATACCCGAACATCTCAGGTAATATCGCAGTTGAAGCCGGACTTAATCGTATGTACACATCCTGGGCCTAATGCTGTTGTTGCACGACTCAAGAGGCTCGGACTGGACATGCCCTTATATACACTCATTACGGATTATGATGCACATGGTTCTTGGGTAAATCAGGAAGTAAATAAGTATCTCGTTTCCTCAACCCTAGTTAGAGACAGACTGATGGATAAGGGCGTTGAGGAGGATCGAATCGAGGTTACAGGCATACCCGTACATCCGAATTTTTGGCATACTCATGAAAAAGAAGAAATAAGACTGCAATTAAAACTAAAGACAATGCCCACTGTGCTTATTATGGGCGGCGGATGGGGAATTATGTATGAGGATAATGCACTTGAATATATGACAAAATGGAGAGAGAGCACTCAGCTCATCTATTGCGTTGGGTCGAACGAGAAGATGAAAGAGAAAATGCTTGAAGATCCACTTTTCAAGCATCCTAACATTCATATACTTGGCTTCACCCGTGAGATAAATAAGCTGATGGACGTCTCCGACCTGCTCGTTACTAAACCAGGTGGTATGACCTGTACAGAAGGAATGAGCAAAGGAATTCCCATGCTGTTTTATGAACCGATTCCCGGGCAAGAAGAAGAGAACTGTCAATATTTCATTAACAATGGCTTTGGCGAAATGCTGGATTCAAACGATACGGTAGATCGTTGGTTCTCACTCATTCATGAGCCCTATGCCTCAGGACAATTCCGTGAAAGCTTATTAACAAAGCGCAACCAACAATACGATCCAACAAATTGTCCAAACGCCGTCCTGAGATTAATGCAGTGACGGTGTTTTTTTCATTGAAGAAGCAAGCATAAAATGCTAATACTTTTCCACATAGTATATAGAAGTATATACGCGAAAAGGAGCTGTTTCGAATGAATCCAAGGTTAGCTGATGGTAAGACGATTATTATAAGGCTCGAGATTGATACGAATACTGCACAATTCAGCAGCGCGGCGAAAGCGATCGAACAAGCAAAAGGCGATATTATAGCGATCGATGTCATACATACCGACAAGAACAAAAACACACGTGATTTAACGGTGAAAATTTCGGAACAAGGGGTCACCGAACGTTTAACGAAAGCACTTGATTCAATACCAGGCATCAAACTTCTCCATATTTCTGATCGTACTTTTTTACTTCATCTAGGTGGTAAAATAACGATCCAACCTAAGACACCCATTCAGAACCGCGATGATTTATCACGCGTTTATACACCTGAGGTCGCAAGGGTTTGCCAAGCTATTTTCGAAGAGCCCTCTAAAGCGTACAATTTGACTATAAAGAGAAATATGGTGGCTGTCGTATCCGATGGCAGTGCTGTTTTGGGATTGGGTAACATAGGTCCCTATGCTGCCATGCCTGTCATGGAAGGCAAAGCGATGCTATTCAAGCAGTTTGCTGATGTGGACGCCTTCCCAATCTGCCTTGATACTCAAGATACCGATCAAATTATAGCTACCATCAAAAATATTGCTCCTGCCTTTGGAGGTAT
>NZ_JBFUHJ010000611.1:0-2662 GCF_056402455.1 Paenibacillus sp. P4_A7
GTCCCTTACCTGGCCGAGATTGCCCGTCGATCGCAGAGTCTGGGTCCCTTACCTGGCTGAGATTGCCCGTCGATCGCAGAGTCTGGAGGTCAAGCTGGATATTTTCGTGTCTTGTGGCCTGTTCGAAGCCAATCAAGGAGCATTTTATGTTCTGTCTCTATGTACTGGAATCCTTTGATTCAGTGGGGCAATATGCCAGTTATCTGAAAAATAATGAGATGTGGTATTTTTGGTGGTTGATTCAATAGGGTACGAGCGGGAGGGAATAGGTGTGACAGAGCCATCACTACAAACTTTACGAGTATTAGATGAGGGTTTGATCACGGGAATGGAGGAGTTATAAACAGTGTTTCAAATTCGCAGCGTACAAGAAATTCTGGCACCCTTTGCCAATATGCAGGTATCGTTGTCTCGCCATATGCGCAATAAACTGTCCACAGTGCCGCTGGATATTATCCGGCTTGTGGATGTGCTGCAGATGCTGGCAGGTCAAGAGCTTGCTGCTGAAATGGTGTTTGAGGATGATAAAGGCGACAATCTGTATTGCGAAGATGAGCATTTGAAAAACAACTATGTACAGATTGCCGCTAACGGACAAGGTGATGCGTGGCTGATGAACAGAATGGATGGGAACCTTTCTTTTTTTGACCATAGCCTGACTCAGCCGAAAGTGACAGCGCTATTCATCGATTTTTGGCAGTTTTTGCAGTTAGCTGACTTGATTCATCAATACGAAGAGTGGATCGATCAGGTAAAAGATTTTGAAGAAAGCGACTTGCCCGGACAGTTGGGATCATGTCTCAGGATGTTGCATCCGGATTTGCCTGAGCATTATCCTTTCACTTTTGTTTGATAACGATCAGCGTTTGGGAGAGCGGTTTATGAATATAGATCATGAACGCCGATATTGGGCGCTTACAAGGAGAAGTGGAGCCAATGACCGATTTTGCAGCGATCCGCAACTTGTTTCACATCACGGAATCCTGTGGTTTCGACGTGAAGGAATTGCAATCGTGGATCAGTCGATATGGGAGTATACCCGAAGTGTTGAAGGATTATTATCTGGAATTGGGCGCACATCCGCAATTGAATGGTTCCCAGGATTTCTTGATTAAGCCGAAAGATTTTCATCAATATGAGAATGACGACTACTTGATTTTCTATTTGGAAAATCAGGGTGCTTGCGTTTGGGGCATACGCCGGAAGGACTTGGCAGCGTCTAATCCCCCTGTGTATGAGAACTACGGGAAGGAGGAGTGGTATCAGACAAGCGAGTCTCTTACAGAGTTCCTACATGCCATGGCCTATTTTCAAGCAGTGATTTCGATGGAGTTTTGCAATGAGGAATACTGGCAAATCGATGAACAGGTTGTAGAAGGGATTAAGATGATGTTTTCATCCAAGCAAGCGGATTCGGGCTTGTATACGGGCGTGCAGTTTTATGGTCAAGCGGGCGAGGTGATTGTGGTCATGAACAACCGTGACGGATATCTGCTGATGTTCTCAGCAGAAGATGAACAGCGATTTGACGCGTTGCATGCGACCTTGCTGCGGTTGGTTGATGGTGGAGGAAGAGGGGAAGCAGGATGAAGGAATTGCATCATGCCATGGAGAGATTTTTGGTGAAGCATGAGCAATATCAGGAGAAATTTGGCAAAGTTCTATCAAAGTTATGAACTCATCGATGAGGCGGCAGCCCATAGCCGAAAACTGAAAAGTACGGCGATCGTCCTGCTTTACGGTTTCTTTGTCGTTCGCCATGCCAAAATAAAATCCTTGCAAGGACGGATTTTGCAGGACGGGAATAAAACGATCCGCTGGGATGGTTTTTGTACTGAAGCCTCGAAATTAGGCGAGGGATGGAGCAGACTACAGTGCAGCATAGTCGACCAAGTTTTTTAAATCGTTCAGTATAATGATGTGCAAATGAGCGGATTGTGAGAAGTACGGCATGGCTTTCACATGCTTATGCTGATGCAGATAGAGCCATTCCAACTGGGGTTGCTTGGCTCCAAAGCCGATGTCGCACAAGTGGCTGATTTGCCAAAGCTCTAGTATCCACAGGTTGTTATGATCGTGCAGGGCGGAGAAATCCTTGCTGACTCCCATCTGGATAGACAGTCCGTGAAAGTTGGGCATTTCTTGAAAAAAGCGGTAATCCTCCTCATTGATTCCACGTAGAATTAGCGAGCGAATACCGGGCAAGCTAGCTACCTCATGAATCTCCTTCTTGCGTCCTTTGATAAGCAGCATGGACAACGCAGGAAAGCGCAACAACTGTCCGTAGGTGAAATTTATTTTACTTTGGGGGAGTACTCGGGATAGAGACGATTCCGCTTGAACCGTTGAACGCTCTCACAATCCCCTATACGGAAATCGAAACATTCGACTTTACGATGTTATACCCAGTGCGAAAGAAATCGGGGCTTTAATGCATGCGGGCTGGGTACTCATATCCGCTAAAATCCTACAGGGCGTTCGCGTTACTTCTACGCCAGGCATTCGCGACGACATGGAAAATGCCAGATTGCTGTTGTGTTTTAATTTTGGTGGTTTAATTTTATTAGCTGTGGTCGGTTTCGGGTTTGTCGTCTATGCTTCATTTATATTTTCAGATATTTATATGAGGTGGAAAAATGTCGGTCACTGGTTGGGTTATTAA
>NZ_JBFUHJ010000612.1:0-2632 GCF_056402455.1 Paenibacillus sp. P4_A7
TCTTTAACTTTTGCTTCATTAGTTTTTCAGCTTGTTTGGTACATTCTTCTTCAGAGTCAAATTCTTTGATCTCATATTTTCCGGCGGCGCCTGTCTTTCCATAATTCAAAACAAAGTCACAGCCACTATAATCTATCCACCAAAATTTACTGGATTTTTCGTCATGAAAGGTGAATGATTGTTTCACTCTAACTCCCCCTAAATAATACGTTTCAGATCCCAAGACAGCTTTGCCTAACCGTATATTGATCCACACGGTAAGAATCTGTTATTTTTTCAAGAGCTTTGTTGAATGTAAAGTAATCTAGTGAATTGCTTCTTAAGTATGTTCTAGTAAGCATGGGAAACTTCACATAACAGACGACAATTGTTAAAAGAAAATAAACCATTAGACTAAGAAAWTATAGTATTAGACTGGGAATGGGCATTAATCTATCTGGCAGGATAATGCAAATGATGAATAGAATAGTTAATATTAAAAGGTCAATTTTACAGATACCTTTTACTATTTGGAGGTGGCGACTATACAAAAGTTAAGTAATTCCTTTAGTGGAGCACTTAGAACATTTTCATATTGGATAGCAAACGGTACAGTGGGATTACCACTTCTTGAGGGTATTGATTATTCTTGTATTTTTGAAGAACCAAGTGCACTAGAACAAGCATATGCCATATTTGCAAATGTAATCGAGATGGATGAAGTAGGGATAGTTTGTAATGCCAAATATGCAGAAATGAGAGCAGCACAGTATATTAGAAGTTATGTTGACAATAGTTATAAGGTTGAACCAGAATTTGAAGACTGGGAAATTGATCTTTATTAGACAACATTAAGCTCTAACGAAGAACTATAGCTCAATAATAAGCGGCAGTCTAAAACTTTATTTTCTTCTTACAACAATTTCCTATATTACAGCCATTTCAACATAATATCCTTCATCTTTGATATCGTCCAATAGTTGTAGAATCTGAGTCATGTACTCTTCTTCCATATAAAAATCAAAGAGCATAACAACCCAAAGCACATCTCATATTCTTCAATTAATACTACCTTACGAATGTGTTTTGAAATTGATGTACCTGTATTAAGATTAGAAAATGCAGTAAAGTTTCTCAAACAAAAATAACCACATAGATGAAAGAAACCCGATTAACTTATTACGAGAATCGGGTCTCTTTCATGGCTTCATGATCAATATCGTATTATATAAATGCATGAAGAGTTACAAATTCCATTCGATAAAGAAAGTTCTGAATCAATCTATAGACCTACGGGAAAATGCTAAGACTTGTACATGTTCGTCAATCCGGGCCAGATCTGACACGAAGCACCACAGGAAGGGCAGCTCACTTGCCCGGCCAAATACGGGATGTGGCGCATGAGCCTGCTTTCTCCTATGTCGGAGCAAAGCTGCTGCAAAACGACCAATTCGTTGTCCCTGATCGCCTGGGACGGCGTAATGGAGATAGATTCCTGCTCAGCATGAAATACAGGATCGCTCCGAAAAGCCAGTAGCTTGTCGTCTTCAGGGGAAGGCCAAATATAGATATCTTCGCCGCAGGACAGACAAGAGGCCACATATTCGTCGCCTTCACTGAACGTGATTAGAACTTCAGCCGCTCCCCTCCAGCCTCGGTACGCTGCATCGGCCGCGATGACGTACCTTTTCTCTCCGTTGTCTTTGCCGACTTCAGCCGCAAAACGCATCATATCTGAGCTATAACCGGCCAGTTCTTCGATAGCGGTCATATAGCTGTTGTAGATATCCATACACACAACCATACCGGCTCGATCCATTAGTGGCTGTAGTTCAACCGGCAACTCATAACCGGCTCCGCTGCTTTCGCACCGATTGGCTTCGAACAGGCCACAAGTCACGAAAATATCCAGCTTGACCTCCAGACTCTGCGATCGACGGGCAATCTCGGCCAGGTAAGGGACTGCGGCCAKTGTGCTTGAATAAATSGTRTTTTGATGAAACAACTGCTCCCAATACAATTCAWCTKTTACAGCTTCCTCATACTGCTTCTGCAACTGYTTGATCAACTGCGGTACATTCTCRGCAGAGCCGWARGGACCATCCATTTTGCCCCATACAAGACTGTCCAAATCCAGCATGCTATCCACCTCATTTTATGTTTGTGTAGAAAATGTTGGTACTTACGTAAGTTCAATTTCGATAATTTGGTATGTAATGCTTATTTTGTCTGATGAACATTATCCTTTAATTGTATTTTCTACTATGCAAATGTTTTTAAATTTCATAGCTTCAAGTTTTTCTTTTGTTTGCTGTGTACACAACAACCAGTTGTGTTCATAGTCTTCTTTCGTTCTTATTGCTGTAAAGAAATCGGTATTAATAGGTTGAGGGTTACAAACATCAACATACATGTCAGAATAAATATAAACAATATCAACTTCTTTTTCTGGCAACCATTTTGCTCTCTTAATACGGGGTTTGCCGTTATTTAATGTATGTACTAACGGATTCTCTCTCCATTGTATCTCGTTCACTTTAAGTCCTGAAAAATTTTGAACCAGTTGCTCCGCAATGGAGCGGTGCGTGAACATTCCTTCTTGTAGAGATGCGTTCACACCATATGTTTCTATGAAATCTCCAACTTTTGAACC
>NZ_JBFUHJ010000613.1:0-2626 GCF_056402455.1 Paenibacillus sp. P4_A7
CTCGAGCGGAATGTATATGAGGATTTCGAACTGGAGTCAGATGTATTGTACTTCAAAATCGGTATTCAAGGACTCGTTAGCTTCCACGGCAGAAACTATAACATAAAGAAAAGAATGTCTGCCGAACAGATCGAGCAGCTGACCTTTGAAAGCAGCTTCTACCCGATCAGTTCAAATTGTTATATTAACATTAGCAAAATCAAGACAATTGCCAACGGTATCATCCATTTCGGTACAGATTGCTCCGATTCCAAGCAAGTCACCGTAAATCGCCGTAAACAATACGTCATCCAACAGCTTTTCTCGCAACGTTCACTTAATAAGGATTTGCGCATAACTCCATAAGTAACAAACAACCGCCTTATTCCACCTTATAGAGTGGAATAAGGCGGTTGTTTGTTAGGCTTTGTCCTGCTATTCTTAAAATGAATCATTACTTATTAGGAGGATTTCCATGTCTACACAAGGACAAGCATTTGAACAATCATTCCATGATGAACAAGCCGTATGGCTAAGATGGGGCGCATACGAAGCAGTCGTACTACCCAATGTTGGTGCTAATCTCATCGCTTTCCGTGATACTGAAAACAACTATACATTTCTCCGTGAGCCTTCAGCGGATGAGATGAATACCTTTAGAGCAAATCCCGGTGTGCATGGTATCCCTATCCTGTTTCCTCCAAATCGTTATGAGGATGGTACATTCACTTGGAACGGAAGAACCTATACATTCCCTGTAAACGAACCAAGAACCGGCAATCATTTGCATGGCTTTTTACATACCGCCGATTGGTCAGTTGAGGATTTCGGAAGCAATAAAACCGAGAGCTACGTTTCTCTCATAATTACCGTCGATGAAAGTCATCCTATTTACACTTATTTGCCGCATCTTTTCACAATAAAGCTGCGTTATTCATTAAGTAACTCCGGTTTGCTTCAGCATGTAATCGTTCAAAATGAAGGAACCGATGCAATGCCATGCTTAATCGGATTCCATACATCCATTAATGCGCCGTTTGCACCCAACAGTACATCCGACGATTATCGCTTTACACTAACAACTGGTAAACGGTGGGAAATGAGTGAGCGGATGCTGCCTACCGGCAACTATCAACCGCTAGTCGCCGATGAAGAGGCGATGAAATCTACGGGCATTTCACCATTCTGGGAGTCTATGGATAACCATTACACGACCGAGCCGCAAAATGGCCGCAATGCTATGGTTCTCACCGACATCCGTAATAAGGTAACACTCGTTTATGACATCGGCACCGCCTACAAGCAATGGATGATTTGGAACAACAAAGCGACGCCTGGCTTCTTCTGCCCAGAGCCGCAGCTTAATCTCGTCAATGCACCCAATGTTGATTTGCCTGCTGAGCAAATCGGACTTGTTTCCCTTGAACCGGGCGGCATTTGGGAAGAAACTAGCCGCATATATGTGAGAAAGCAAGCCTAGAGTTTCGATCGAAGTCGTTTAAATCTAATAGCTATGAAAATAAAAGAAGCGGTTAGCGGGATATCACTCCTGCTTAACCGCTTTATTTACCTATTCTTTAACACTGCCTATAGTCATTCCCTTAACGAAGTACCTCTGCAGAAACGGATAAACCAGCATTATCGGAAGAGCCCCTAAAAAAATCTGACAAGCAATTAGCTCAGACTCCAAGATAATAGGAGCTCCTTCAGCGGTTGATTTTAATCATTTTTTGTCAGGGCATAGATGACTATTGTCGGGAAAGGCTGTAAAATGTAAGCATGACTCCTATTGTGTCGAGTATTGAAAGGAGATTAACATGCCAACTATTATAGCCAAATTAACCGCACTAATCGCTTTCTTAATCCTACTTCTCATTGTCATCCCTGGACCGACTGCTGAAGCAGGCTTCTTTGATCGAATTAAAGATATTTACAATACACCTGAGAAAATCAGTGAGCTGGAGCAGCAATACCTGGATGCAAAGCAAGCGCTCGTTGAGCAGCAGGAGAAGCTGGCAGAGTCACTTCGGGCCGCTGAGGAATATGCAAGGGCGCAGCAAGAGCTGATGGACCAAAACGAGCAGCTTAGCGCTCAGAATGCGAGTTTGCAAGCCGAGATAGAACAGATACAGCAGCAAAAGAAATCTTTTGTAAGTAGGCTTATCAACATCGGAATCATTGTTGCAGTTATTATAGCGGCTTACATCATATCTGTTCGTCTCTGGCGTTATACAACATGGCGCAAGCAGCRCAAAGCCGTACAGAGAGGAATTAGCGGATGAATATAACCGTCCCCTCGCAGATTGGACATGTTCATATTACACTTGCAGACAAGGACAAGCTCCATGTTCTGCATCCCAAATCTATTATCGCTTACCAAGGGGCTCCGCAGCATCGTGAGGATCGCCTAATGGATTTGGCCGGCGTTTACCGCAAGAAGAAATGGATTCGTTCCCTTCTAACTGGCCCATCTGAGTTCATTCTAGGCTTGCCTGCAGGCTGCTCACTTGAGACGATTCATATTAGCGAGAAAAGCGACCTTCTGTTCGACTTCCGACATATTATTTTCTTCTCTGACATGATGACAATGAAATCAGTAGTCCAAAAAATGAAAAACGTGTGGATTACGAAGGAATTGGTACGAATG
>NZ_JBFUHJ010000614.1:0-2618 GCF_056402455.1 Paenibacillus sp. P4_A7
TCCCAATACAGCACAGAAGGCTTATAAGGAGATGGAGGACCAACAATTGATAGTGACAGAAGGAAATTCACCGAGCCGCATTACTCATGATGCGAGGATTTTACAAGATATTCGTTCGGAGCTGCTTGCCGATGCTGTGGATGCTTTTATTACATCTGTAAGTAAAATTGACGTTCCAATTGAGGAGCTGCTCCATTTGGTGCAAAGCAAATATATCTTGAGAAACGAGAGGGATAAAGGGATTGATGGAGGAGGATCCGAACATGATTGAGGTTGTAGACATTATTAAGCGTTATCGCCGCCGTAATGTACTTGACGGCATATCCTTTACGGCTCAGAAAGGTCAAATTACCTGTCTAATAGGGATAAATGGTGCCGGAAAGTCTACTGTGCTGAAGGCGATTATGGGATTAACTCCGCTAAATAGAGGCTCTATTCGCATCGATGGACAACCGATACACAAGCTGATATATGAGAAAATAGCTTTCGTACCCGATCATCTCATTATGCCTTCAGGAATGCGGCTATCTGATGGATTGCAATTCATGAAGGATTATTACCTAAACTGGAACGAGGAACGAGCAAACGAATTAATACGTTTTTTCAAGTTGGATAAGAAGGAAAGGATCGGCAATCTGTCCAAAGGAACGGCAGCTAAGTTTAACTTACTACTAGGACTCAGCCAGGACACTGACTATGTCCTTATGGATGAACCATTTTCAGGGATTGACATGTTCAGCCGTGAATTAATTGCAGAGGTTTTTTCCAGTCAACTTATTGAAGGACGAGGAGTCCTTTTGACTACACATGAAATAAGTGACATGGAGCATCTCATTGATAAAGCTGTTCTCATTGAGCGTGGAATCGTCAGCAAAGCTTTTGACTGTGAAGAAATGCGCAGTGAGCATGGGAAATCGGTCATAGATGTAATGAGAGAGGTGTATCAATCGTGAACCGATACTTAAAGCTGGTTCATATGGAAATCCATCGATTCCGGTATGTGCTAGGTGCATTATTGGCTTTAACAGCCATCATCCAAATAAGTGCATTAATGATTACTTTATCGACTGAATTGTCAAAAAGGGAACTACGGATTAGTAATTCTCCAGAGTTTTTGAAGTTTTCTTGGGCCATATCTAGTACACAGTTTTGGTTTGCTGTTCCCATTTTTATAAGTATAGCCGTACTAGCTTTGTATGTATTTATAATTTGGTATCGAGATTGGGTGGCCAGAGATACGTTCATTTATCGCCTTCTCATGCTGCCAACCGCAAGACGTCATATTTATTTAGCCAAAATCACTGCAATCATACTTTTCGTATTCGGTTTGTTATCCTTCCAGCTCATATTATTAGGTGTAGAAAAGCTTATTTTCAACCTAATTGTACCGTCTGAAATGAGGGTTTCATCGTATTTAACAGACGCTATTATATCAAATGAAGTGTTGGCTATTTTGTTTCCGCGTAATATTGAGCAATTTCTATACTCGTATGGTATGGGAATAATAGCGGTATGCGCTATTTTTACGGCTATTTTAGTAGAGAGAAGCTATCGTTTTCTAGGCATTGTATATGGCATTTTATACTTGCTGCTTTGTACATTCGCCATTAGTTTCCCCATGCTATTTCTGGGATTAAATAATCCATCATCCTATTTAAACCCCATGGAGATATTCGCGATTGAGCTTATTATGTTTGGTCTTGTATTAGTTGGGTCTTTGTTACTTGGATTCCGACTACTCGACAAAAAGATAACGGTGTAAGGAGGATGACCATGAAACGCTATTTATTTTCCATACTGCTTAGTATCCTCGTAGTTGGAGGTATCGGAATTTACTTATTTTATGGTACAGTAGACCATCTTCCGGATTATAAGCTGACTACTGTTCAAGGCAATCCCGCAGAAGGAGCAGATATTGAGCTTACGGGTGAATATTATGGTCGATGGAAAACGGAATCTGTGGGTGTTGACGTAAAAGGAAGTGATTACGCTAGTCGAAACATTAACTTTCGTCAGAGGTTTAATAATTATCGTTCCAGATTTTCTGGAAAAGCGGAATTATTACAGCAGTTAATAAAGGATCACCGCCAATTTATAAGAGGGAAGAGTAATTTAGATGGATTTTATGCCGATGATAATTGGATTATTTATGCGGAATCAAAACTGAATGTTAAGGATTCTGAAAATTGGAAGGTTGCATTGAAAATTAGTATTCTTGATTTATCTTCCAATAAGAGCCGGCAATGGGAACAGACTTTCCCGGCAGATTCTTTTCCTTATATAGCTGATGTGCAGCTTGTCGGAGAGCAAATTCATGTTCTAACCTCTCAGAATTCGAAAATTGGTAATTACACGCAAAATTTCGATTATGTGGTGGACCTTAACAGCGTTGAGCTGTTGAGAAGTGATGAAATCACTCCATTAAACGATAACAAGGAAGATTATGTATATCAACTTAGTTACGTAACACACGACTTATATTCTGCACCTAGTGACTACGCTATCATTCATTCAACTAAACAGAAAGTTATTTCAAGAGAATCTAACAATTCATATTCTTCTGAAGAAGTCGGCAAGCTCATTTATTCTTATTCTTATCAGACAGKTAAGCTTGAAGC
>NZ_JBFUHJ010000615.1:0-2616 GCF_056402455.1 Paenibacillus sp. P4_A7
ACAACTGTTGCAATTCCTTGACCGCCGCCAATACATAAGGTCGCCAAACCATATCGCTGCCCTCTACGCTTTAATTCATGCAATAACGTAACCATGACACGGGACCCGCTGGCTCCGATTGGGTGACCCAATGCAATAGCTCCTCCATTGACATTCATAATAGTTGGATCAAAGTCGAAACTCGTTATATAAGCCAAAGATTGAGCTGCAAAAGCTTCGTTCACCTCAAGCAGATTTATATCCTTCATGACGAGACCTGATTTCACAAGCGCCCGTTCGGTAGCGGGGACTGGACCTAATCCCATCATCGCCGGATCAACCCCTACGGAGGCGTGGGCGCGGATGATGGCAAGAGGTTCAATTCCGAGCTTGGTCGCACGTCGTTCAGACATTAGAATAAGTGCTGCTGCACCATCGTTAATAGCAGAAGAGTTGCCAGCCGTTAGGAGTCCATCCGGTTTAAAAGCAGGCCTCAGCTTAGAGAGTGCTTCGAGAGTGGTATCCGGACGTGGAGATTCATCCACAGTAACGGTGAGTGATGCACCTTTTCTTTGAGGGATATTCATAGGGATGATTTCTTCGGTGAATCGTCCTGCGGCTATAGCATCTTTAGTTTTCCGCTGGCTCTCTGCTGCATAAAGATCGAGTTCTGCTCTCGTAAAACCATATTTGGCACAGATGTTCTCTGCAGTAATTCCCATGTGGTAATCATTTGTCGCGCACCATAGTCCATCACTCATCATTGAATCGGTGACGGTCTGATTCCCCATCCGGTAGCCGGAACGGGCATTTTGCAGCAGGTAAGGGGCGAGGGTCATATTTTCCATTCCTCCGGCTACGACGATTTCACAATCACCTGACAGGATGGAGTTATATGCCAAGCTAACAGCCTTCATTCCCGATCCGCAAACCTTATTAATGGTCATTGCTGGAACATCTACGGGAATACCGGCGATGAGCGCCGCTTGCCTGGCCGGATTCTGCCCAAGCCCAGCTTGCAGGACGTTGCCCATGATGACTTCATCGACTTCAATAGGTTCAATACCCGCACGACTGATCGCCTCGGCGATAGCCGCCGCACCTAATTGGATTGCGGGAACGTCCTTATATATGCCGTTAAAGCTGCCGACGGGTGTTCTTACTGCGCTGGCGATTACGACCGGATTTGCTGTCATAACTCTCACTTCTCCTTATCTTCTTTAAACGTCATCGATTGACGTTAAAACTTTCTTTTTTAAGTAAACTAAATGCTCCAAGTTATTTTTCATTTGCTCCGTTGTCTCGATGGGATCCTCATAGTTGTAATAGCCTTTACCRCTCTTCAGTCCGAGCTCTCCACGAACCACTTTTGTCAGCAGTGATTCAGGAACGTGAGTGCTTGTGCTCAGCTCAGGGAATAGGTGACCAGTGACCTTAGCCCATACATCCAGTCCACCAAGATCCGCAACTTCAAATGGACCCTTAAATGCCCATCGAAGCCCGAGCCCATCTTTGATTACAGAGTCTATTTGGAAGGAGTCGGCAATGCCGTTTTCAAGCAGGTATAATGCTTCTCGCAGCAACGCTGCTTGTAGACGATTTGCAATAAAGCCGGGAATGTCTTTGTTCAGAACAATTGGCGTTTTTCCGCATTTATACATAAGGGCAACAATTTCCTCAACAATTAGAGGAGGGGTTGTCGGCAGTGAAACGATCTCTACCAATGGAACTAGATTCGYAGGGTTGAAGAAGTGAGTAATAATAAGCCGATTGGAGAAAGGTAAGTTTTCTGCCAAAGCTTGAAGCGAAAAGGTAGAGGTGTTGGAGGCGACGATCGTATGATCAGAGATTATGTTTGTTAACTGATGTAACACTTCAAGTTTGATCTCCAGCTGCTCAGGAACGGCCTCTACAATTAAATCTACATTTGTAACCGCTTTCTCTAAATCGTTATAAAAATGAATTCTCGGATCAATGGAAGGAAACGTTTTTCCTGCTGGTTCATACAAAGCTACCTCGAAGCCGTGCTCCGCGAACAGAACAGCAATCCCGGCTCCCATTGTCCCAGATCCTAGAACAGCAAGTTTTTTAATCATAGATGCCTCCCTGATAAATAAGATATCCTTATTGTACACACTGTAAATTTATAGGTAAAATACATATATTGAATATCATTTATTCCCAATATCTATAAATAAGGCAGTGATGAAGCGATGGATATTCGACAGCTTAGTTATTTTCTCGAAGTGGCCAATCATGGCAGTTTCTCTAAGGCAAGCCAAGCGATATATTTGTCCCAACCTACGCTCAGCAAAATGATTAAAAACCTAGAGGATGAACTGGGCGTAGTACTGCTCAATCGTTCCACACGCCATGTTGATCTGACTGATGCGGGAAAAGTGGTACAAATTCATGCCCAAACCATCCTGACTGCTAAGCAAAATCTGCTTACAGCTGTTACGGATTTGACTGAGATGAGAAAAGGACAATTTACGCTCGGGCTGCCGCCAGTCATTGGCGCGAGCTTCTTTCCTAAGGTTATTTCTAAATTCCACCAACAGTATCCGGATATTGACATCCATCTCGTAGAGGAGGGAGGAAAGAGGATTGAACAGCTTCTAATAGAAGGGTTAATAG
>NZ_JBFUHJ010000616.1:0-2611 GCF_056402455.1 Paenibacillus sp. P4_A7
GTTCAGGAGCGTACTGGTCTCACTGATGCTTTCGAGGAAGTTGAGCGATTTGCATTTTACGAACGAGCAAAGCAGGCATACGCTGTTATAGCAACTAGCGAAAGTGCTCTATACGCGAATTTGATTTTGAAAAAGGGCGTTATTGCAGATAGCTAGCAGATACAAAAAAGAGCAGTCTCTTGTAAAAAAGAGATTGCTCTTTTTTATGCTATTTCACTATGGAATGTTTTCGTAGAGGGAAACATCACGTGATTGCTTTGTTTGTTAGGTTTTCACAGGTGGGGGAATTTTCAGTTGACATTTACTCTTGTCGTGAAAGGATTTCGGGATATCGGACTCGAATGTCACGAGCCACAAGGCGCGTTCTATGCCTTCCCGTCCATCGTATCGACAGGCTTAACGAGTGAGCAGTTCACTCAGCGACTGCTTGACGAATACGGTTCTATCCTTTCTCATCCGGTGCGAACCTTTCAACAGCACTGCCGTGTCCGGTTCAATAATTGTTTCCAAGCTTTACGGATATTGGATTTCTCAATAGCTTAGATTCCCTTGATTTTATCCCGGGATCGCAGCCGATGAAGGAAATAATTACGGATTGGTTCGAGAGTCTTTCGGATGTGGAGAAAAATCTCTTTCCAGGGTATTTACTTGTCAATGTTGGTATTGTTGAATAAGAGCTTGGCCTGCTGTTTGTCAAGTTCTGAGCTTAATGGCAGACACTTTTCAGACGCACAGGATATGCGTTTTGAAACGTTTTTTTGTTTGGGTATTCCGGTGACTATCCTCTTTTCCGAGCCTCTGACGGAGTCATCCCTTTATATTGCTTGTATAGCTTAGTAAAATAATTCGGATTTTCGCATCCAACCGTGCTGGATATTTCGGTAATGGTGTGGCTGCTATCGCGGAGCAGCCGCTCTGCTTCGTTCATGCGGCAGACGTTTACATATTCGATGAAAGTTCGCCCAGTGAGTTTTTTGAACAGTTTGCAAAAATGGTAAGGGTTTAGGCTAACCTGCTTGGCAGCTTGATCGATTGTTATTTTATTACAGAAATTCGTTTCGATTTGTTCGATAAGGACTTTAAATCGATCGCGATTTGAGGAATAGGTTTCAACGGGTTTATTTGCAAGCTGATGCGGCGTAAAGGTGCGAGCCAGCAGAGTGAACAAAGTATGCAGCTTGGACTTGACGACAAGTTGATAGGCTGCTGGCTTCGCAGCAAGCTCTTCTATCGATTCGTATAATAGGGAAAAATACGGAATACAAGCTTCGTCATGATCAGCGGGCTTGACGGGAAATCGCATTCGACCCTCCAAGTAGGGCGCGATATATTGTGAATGAATAGGATCGTGCACATAGTCATTGAAGAGTGAGGCATTAAAGACGACACAGTCATAATGGACGTCTTCATGACGCAAGGCATATCCGACATGCAAGCCTCCAGCTGGTATGATGAGAACTTCACCAGCGCTCAACACATAGGGCCGGCTATCAATATGAAACACCGCACTTCCTTGCTGCATTAAGATTAATTCAAAATGCTCGTGCCAATGCAGGTAGAGTATACAGTCATTTGGTTTCGCATGGAGAGAGCGATTATGAAATAGCTGGACAGGGTATGCTTTTTGCTCCAAGCGAGTATTTTCTCTAAGTTCTTTGGGATAGGTCATAGTAAGAGCTCCCTTCACAATATCCGACTAGTAATGCACAAGATTGTGTAGAGTAATAAGCGATATTCGAAGTTATAATGATGTTTATAGTTTTACTATAAGCCAATATAGGAGTGATATTCAACAATGGATAACAAATTGCGAATTGGAACATTAGTAGGCGGCGGTGATGCGCTGAATGTAATCCCGAATATTGTGAAGCATGGTTTTGAATCGTTTAATTTAACCTTTTGGCAGACAACAGGCGAAACGGATTTGGCAGAAACGGCGAAGAAGTTACGAGCGCTTGCAGATGAGCATGATTTTGTTGTGCCAGCAGTTAGTATTTTCGGAAACGCGTTAACGGGAGTGGGGGATAATTCGGACACGCTTGCGAGCTGGGAGCGCCTGATCGATCATGCACATTTGTTTGGCGCTAATATTGTATCCGGTTTCACTGGACGTTTGACAGGCCAGTCTATTGACCAATCGATTCCGAAATTTAAAGAGGTGTTTGGAGAGCTAGCGCGCAGAGCGGAAGATCGCGGTGTTAGACTTGCGTTCGAGAATTGCGACATGGGTGGGACTTGGGAAACAGGCGATTGGAATATAGCTCACAATCCAATGGCATGGGAAATGATGTTTGATGCTGTACCGGCGGACAATATCGGACTTGAATGGGAGCCGTGTCATCAGATGGTCAGTCTGATTGATCCGATTCCACAGCTGCGTAAATGGGTACATAAAGTGTTCCATGTCCATGGTAAGGATGCAACCATTGCTTGGGATATTGTTAAGGAGTATGGTATTCATGGTCCAAAGCCGTTCGTGTGGCACCGTACGCCTGGTTTTGGCGATAGTAACTGGACGGACATTATAACTATTTTAAGGCAACATGATTATAAAGGTACGATTGATATCGAAGGCTGGCATGATCCGGTATACAAAGGCGAGCTTGAAATG